>CAMDDG010000035.1 GCA_945890895.1 Chitinophaga pinensis
CTAATGGATATTATAACGTTTGTATGTGGGGATATAATAACTGTTACAAATGCGATACTTGGGTTTGTAAAACTGTTTATATCAAATGTGAGAGTGCTTCAAATTTGAATTTATCTGAAAATCAGTTTATTGTTTCTCCTAACCCTGCACAAGATTTTGTTGAGGTACGCACAGCTGATGATTCACAAAATTCAACCATTCAAATTGTGGCAACTGACATGATGGGTCGTGAAGTTATGAATGTTACAACCAGCACCAATCAAACTATCTCAACCTCACAATTGAGTGAAGGAATGTATTGGATTCGGATTAAATCCAACACCGGAACTCAATCCATGAAATTGCAAATACTTCGATAAACGATTAAAAGGGAAGATCTAATTTTAGAATTTCTGAATAATTATTTGAACTGATAAAAATCATAGATTTCCTTTTATTAACTTCGTATTTTTGTAAAAACGTATAATATGAATCGTCAAACCAATAACAACATCTTAGTACCCACCGACTTCTCTGAAGTAGCAGATTGCGCATTGAAACATGCTATTGCCGTTGCAAAAGCATACAAAAACGAAATCACATTGATGTACATCGTTGAAGATGGATTTCTTGGTGGAATTTTCAGCAAGTCACAATCTGAAATTATGAAAGATGCGATTGTTACCAAATTGAACGTTAAAGCTCAAGAAATTGAACGCGAAACCGGCATTAAAGTTACAACCCGTGCTGAATCCGGAAAAGTGTACAAAACGATTGCTGAAGTTGCTAACTCTGAAAAATACGATTCAATCATCATGGGTTCACACGGTGCAAGCGGATTGGAACAAATTGTTGGATCTAACGCATCCAGAACCATTCAATATGCGGAAGTACCTGTAGTCGTTGTTAAAAGCACCAGCTTGAGCAGCGAAGGATACAAAAAAATCGTAATGCCATTCGACCTTACAATTGAATCCAAACAGAAATTGGAATGGGGAATTAACATTGCTCAAAAATTCAATTCCGAAATACACATTGTTTATTCAAAATCCGAAGATGAGTATCTGGATTTAAAAATGAAAGCCAACATAGCACAAGTTAAACATACATTGGAAGACCATAAAGTAAAATTTGTAATGTATGAATTTAACGATTCTGTACTCGATAATTTTGCCAATGAAATTCACAACTACGCAAATATTATTAATGCCGATTTAATTGTTGCCATGACTCATACTGAAAAAGGTATTTCTGAAATGATTATTGGTACTTTGACTCAACAATTGGTAAATCGCGCCAACAACGTTGCGGTAATGTGTATCCATCCCAAAGAAACTGCGTTTAATTACGATTATTAATACCGAATTAGCTAACTTAAAAAGGCCGTCATTTCTGACGGCCTTTTTTTATGTGTTAACCAGATTTCTATTCTATTCGATTTAGTTTAATGCTATTTTCCATCCTACTTTTTGTTTAAAATGTTATAGGTATGTATTTCAAGAGATTTTACTTTTTTCGCTTTTACTTTTTCCGGAATTTACTCCTTCTCAATAGCCTCCTATTTACTCGATTGCCGAAACTGTACAACCCCATCAATATTTCCAAATCTCTGATTCCAATTTTACGATTCCCAATCGCGCATCAAAATCAATGATCCCAATTCGTACAACCTAAATCAAAATAAGATCAAATTACCATCAAAAA
The DNA here is from genome assembly GCA_945890895.1 of Chitinophaga pinensis. Classification (GTDB taxonomy): domain Bacteria; phylum Bacteroidota; class Bacteroidia; order NS11-12g; family UBA955; genus VMCP01. The sequence continues at coordinate 1,684 of CAMDDG010000035.1, forward strand.
TCCAATATAATACCAATGGTTGGCAATACCGTTCCCCCTTCATTAATCAAGAAATCAGGTAAATACTTATTGGAATTATTGGGATCCGTAACCAAACTACCATTCGAATTCTGAGCAGCTATCAACGTCTCTGGACCATAATATTTGGCATTGAAGAAATTCTGAATATCCACGTATAAATTCAATGACCATTTCGGACGATACCATACTTTGTCTATCCGAATATCAAATTGATTGAAATTACCTACCCTACCGGTATTTAACAAGTTATAATTAGGCAAGGCCACTCCTCGAATATCCCAGTACGCCTTATTCATGCTTCGATCTACATCCACCGGAGTAAATGGACGACCAGTAACAAATCGCCATTTTGCACCAATTTCCCAATTCTTCTTTAATTTCTTACCCGCAGTAATACTTAAATTATGTCGACTATCCCACGAACTAGCCACATATTCACCATTTTTATCTTCAAATTGCGACCAAGAAAGTGTGTAACTCAATATTCCATACAATCCGTTTCTGGATCTTCTTTGAACTAAAAATTCAGTGCCGTATGCCCGTCCTTTTCCAATAGAATTTATCGGCTCATTGCCTAAAGCTGCAAAATCTGCACCTAAATTGGCTAAACTGATACTATCATTCAAAGTAAACGGATAACGACTGTACTGTTTGTAAAAACCTTCCCAAGTTATTTTAGTTTCAGTGCCCTGGTTATATTGAAATCCCGCTGAAACCATTTGATTGCGTATATATGAAGTTCTTTCTTTGTTTTGGAGGATGTTGGACTCGCGGTAGCCCAGAATACTGTAGGTGGGCAACTGATGGTATTGTCCTAAGTTTGTATTGAAAAACAATCGTTTTGATAATTGCGTGGAAGTAGCAACCGCAAAAGTGGGTTGATTCAAGGGATTAGCCATTTCGTTGTTGTAGTTATTTCCGTCTACACGAACCGAAGCAGAAAGTGCCGTATTAGAAAATACGTTACCTGATATGCGCGCAAATGCATTGTATTTAAATAAGTCCAAATTATTTTTGAATGCCACATTTCTGATACCAGCAGGCGAAACAACTTTGAACTCATTATCGATTCCATATTGTGAGAATTCTGAACCTGCTCCGAGCATCCATTTCCAACGATCCAATTTGCCGGTGTGTTCTACACGAAGCTTATTCTCTTCTTCGGTACTTATATAATTTAAAATCCGATTATTTGGGTCCGATTCATCGTTATTTTTATATTTATTTGATTCATTGTACAGCATATTTCTGGACAAAAACACCTGCGTTTTGGTGGATCGTCCATAATGCGTATAAATAGAACCAAAGGTATAATTCCATTGAGAAAAATAGGGAATATTTCCTAAGATGTAGCGATTGTTTTTCAAACGCGCAGAGTCGGTTAAACCATCATTAACTTTTGTATTTAATTTAAAAAAGTCAAACGCCCCTACGGTAATAAAAGTAAGATTATCTTTACCTTTTAAATCTATCGAAACTTTCCCTTGATAGTCAATAAAATTAGGCAGAAATGGTAATTTTAACAGGGTAAACAATCCTTGTAAGTAACTCTGACGTGCAGAAAAAATGTAGGTTACTTTCTTCTTTTTTCCTAATGGTCCATCGGCTGTAAAACCTAAATCACTACTACCCAAGGTAAAACGGAACTTACTTTTTTGTTTATTCCCTTCGATTTGTTGAAAATCACCTACGGCACTTAATCCATTGGAATAATTTACAGGAAACGCTCCAGTGTAAAAATTAACGCTTTTGATAAAGTTCACATTCAACAATCCAACCGGTCCACCCGATGCACCTTGCGTTTGAAAGTGATTGATTACAGGAATTTCAATGCCATCTAAATAAAATTTATTTTCTGCGGGCGAACCTCCACGAATAACAATATCATTTCTAAAACTGGGAACGCTAATTACTCCAGGCAACGACTGAATTATTTTGGAGATATCGCGATTTCCACCCGGGTTTCGTTCGATTTCTCGAATCGATAATTCCTGAGCCGATAAAGGCGACTCCACATTTCGCTTTTGTAAAGAGGAGCGTTTGATGTTCACTTCACCAATTTTATCGACCAAACTCTCCATTTCTATCGTAATTGGAGCTTGTTTATCGTAGGTAAATAATTGTTCAAAACTGCGCGCTTCTTTATAGCCTTCTGCTTCTGCTCCAACCACGTAAAATCCAGGTTCTTTTATTTGTATTGAAAACGTTCCTTCTGCCGAAGTTGTTGTTTTGAATTCGGTTTTTTCAATGGATATTTGGGCATTGGGGATGGGCTTTCGGGTGCTTTCATCAATTACATTTCCTTGAATCACAATGGTTTGGCCTTTTACGCTGTACCATCCCCCGAAAAACAAAATTAATCCGATAAGTTTAGAAAAATTCATAGTTGTAGTGTTTAACAAATCATCATTAAAAGTGTTTAAAAAATAAACAAAATTCATAAAGATTCCCTTTGAATAAACTCCGTTTGAAACCCTATGGATTCAAAGAAAATAGAGTAAAAAATGATATAAATGGAATCAAAATCCGACTAACCTATTAAAAGCAACGTTGATCTCCTTTTAATGCAGTTAAAAATATCGTAAATTCGCATCCTTTAATTATGTTTGGAAATATTATTGGCGGAATCGCTAAGATCTTCGGGGGAAATGCCCAAGAGAAATCTCTAAAAGAAATCATGCCTGTGGTTGAACAAATCAACCAATACTTTGAGTCATATCAAACGCTCTCCAACGATGAATTGCGTGCTAAAACAGCAGAATTCAAGTTGAGAATTGCCGAATATGTTTCGCAAATTGATGATGCCATTCGTTCAAAAGAAGAGGCTATCCATCAGTTGGAAGTAGATGCAGTAGAAGAAAAGGAATCTATATTTAACGAAATCGATGAGCTTCAAAAAGATCGAAATGCTCAACTTGAAGCCATACTGAAAGAATTATTGCCTGAGGCATTTGCCGTAGTTAAAGAAACCGCTCGACGTTTCACTCATAACGAAATGGTGATAGCTTCAGCCACCGATTTAGATCGCAATTTGGCTACTGAAAAACCACACATTACCATACACGGTGATCAGGTGCATTATGCCAACGAATGGATGGCAGCCGGTGGTAAAATAAAATGGAACATGGTGCACTACGATGTTCAGTTGATCGGTGGTTATGCATTGCACGACGGTAATATCGCGGAAATGTCGACAGGTGAAGGAAAAACCTTGGTTTCTACCCTACCCGCATATTTAAATGCACTTGCAGGCAGAGGCGTTCATATGGTTACAGTGAACGATTATTTGGCTCGACGTGATGCTGAGTGGAATGCTCCTATTTTTAATTTCTTAGGATTAACTGTAGATTGCTTGGAATACCATCGTCCGAATTCCGAAGATCGCAGGAATGCATATTTAGCAGATATCACCTACGGAACAAATAATGAGTTTGGATTTGATTATTTGAGGGATAATATGGTGCATGAACCCAATGAATTGGTTCAACATACTCATCATTATGCCATCATCGATGAGGTGGATTCTGTATTGATCGATGATGCGAGAACTCCATTAATTATCAGTGGTCCAACTCCCAAAGGCGACATACAGCAATTTGATGTTTTAAAACCCAGAATTTCACAACTGGTTGAATTTCAAAAAAAGTTGTTCAATCAAAGTTTCTCAGAAGCGCGTAAATTGATTGCAGAGGGAAATACCGGTCCCAAAGAAGGAGAAGGTGGATTGGCACTTTTCAGAGCTCACCGCGCATTGCCAAAAAATAAAGCGTTAATCAAATTCTTGGGAGAACCGGGCATGAGAACATTGTTGACCAAAACAGAAAATTATTATCTGCAAGATCAACAAAAGGAAATGCCCAAAGCAGATGCTCCATTGTTTTTCACTATCGATGAAAAAAGCAATTCTGTTGACCTAACCGAAAAAGGAATTGAATTAATCACACAACAAGGCGAAGATCCCAATTTCTTTGTACTTCCTGAAGTTGGACAAGTGATGGCGGAGATCGAGAAAACTGCAAAAGACGATGAGGAGAAATCCGAACGCAAAACTCGTTTGATGCAAGAATTTGCAGAAAAAAGCGAACGCATACATTCCGTACAACAATTGCTAAAGGCATATACTTTATTTGAACGAGATGTTGAATATATTTTAGCTGATGGTAAAGTAAAAATTGTTGACGAACAAACTGGTCGTGTAATGGAAGGACGTCGTTATAGCGATGGTCTGCACCAAGCTATTGAAGCCAAGGAGAATGTTCGAGTTGAAGCGGCTACTCAAACGTATGCAACTATTACCTTGCAAAATTATTTCCGAATGTACCACAAATTGTCGGGTATGACGGGTACGGCTGAAACAGAAGCACAAGAACTTTGGGATATTTATAAGCTAGGTGTTAAGGTAATTCCTACAAATCGTGCGGTAATCAGAAAAGATCAGGAAGACTTGGTTTACAAAACCAAACGTGCCAAATACAATGCCGTAATCGATGAAGTTGTAGCTCTTACGGCTCAAAACAGGCCCGTTCTGGTGGGTACCACTTCGGTTGAAGTCAGTGAATTGCTTTCAAGAATGTTGAAATTGCGTGGAATAAAGCACAACGTATTGAATGCAAAACAGCATCAAAAAGAAGCGGAAATTGTTGCGAATGCAGGTTTGCCAGGGGCTGTAACTATTGCTACAAACATGGCAGGTCGTGGTACAGACATTAAAATATCTGAGGAAGTAAAAGCCGCAGGTGGTTTGGCTATTATTGGTACCGAACGACATGAAAGTCGCCGCGTTGACCGTCAGTTAAGAGGTCGTGCTGGTCGTCAAGGAGATCCAGGAAGTTCACGTTTTTATGTGAGTTTAGAGGATGATTTGATGCGTATTTTCGGTTCCGAAAAAGTTGCGGCGTTCATGGATAAGTTGGGTGGGTTCAAGGAAGAAGATGTGATTGAACATTCTTGGATGTCTAAAACCATCGAAAGAAATCAACGCAGAATGGAACAAAACAACTTTGGTATTCGTAAGCGTTTGTTGGAGTACGATGATGTAATGAATAAACAACGAAGCAGCATTTACAGAATACGTAAAAATGCGTTGTTTGGTGAAAAGTTACGCATCGATTTAAGCAATATGTTGATGAATTGGTGCTTCGAAGTGGTGAACGAACATAAGCAAAATGGTGCTTCGTGGATGGATTTGGAATTAGAAGTTATTCGCACATTAGCAATGGCTCCCCCATTCACAGAAGAAGCATATCATCAAGGTAAAGCAGAAGATTTAGCCGTCGAATTGTTCGAACATCTGAATCAACAATACAATCATAAATCCAAAACTTTAGCGGAAAAAGCATATCCAGTTTTTGCAAATATTCGTGAAACTCAGGGAGAACGAATTGAAAATGTGGTAGTTCCTATGACCGATGGAAGCAGCCAATTCCAATTAACGGTTCCGATGAACAGAGCTCTAGAAACCAAATGTCAGTCGATGATTTCCGATTTCGAAAAATCAGTTACGTTACAATCAATTGACGATGAGTGGAAAGAACATTTGAGAGAATTGGATGAATTGAAACAAAGTTCTTACAACGCACAATACGAGCAAAAAGATCCATTGTTGATATACAAAATGGAAAGTTGGGAATTGTACGGTCAAATGTTGAACCGAATGAACCACAAAATTCTTGGCATGTTGTTCAGAACGCGCATTTTTGAAGAAGGCGAAGTCAATGAATCTCGTCCAGCTATGCGCAAACCAGAACCTAAAGTGGTAGCTTCCAAAGAAGATTATTCGAACATAGGGGAAGTATCGCACGAAGAAGTGATCGCTCAATCCACACCGAAAATCCCTCAAAATCCCATACGCAATGACATGAAAGTGGGTAGAAACGACCCTTGTCCTTGTGGTAGTGGCAAGAAGTTCAAACAATGTCATGGCAAAGATTGATTCAGGCAAAGAACATAGAGTTGAAACGGATAATTATTACTGGGAAAACGGATTCGTTGTATTCAAAGAATCGTTTTTAATCCGGAAAGGATCCTGCTGTGGAAGTGGCTGTAGACATTGTCCTTACCAACCCAAGCACCATGCTGGCGCAGTAAAAGTTCATCGGAATGTTAAAACCGACTCGAAATAACTTTAAAAAAGTTGTAAACATTTGAGGTCATGGCTAAAGGATTTTGTATTTTTGCGGTGTGAATTCACCCATTAAATCTGCTCTAGTTTCGGTATTTTACAAAGACGGTTTAGAACCCATTATCCGAGCACTTCACCAAAATCATGTTACTTTATATTCCACAGGCGGTACCCGTAAATTCATTGAAGATTTGGGAATTCCCTGTGTTGCTGTAGAAGATGTTACTGGGTATCCCAGTATTTTAGGTGGACGAGTTAAAACACTTCATCCCAAGGTTTTCGGGGGAATTTTGGCTCGTAGAGAATTGGATCAAGATATGCAAGAAATTGCGTCGTATGAAATTCCACTATTTGATTTAGTTATAGTTGATTTGTATCCATTTGTACAAACCGTTGCTGATGGAGGTACTGATTCTGAAATTATTGAAAAAATCGACATTGGCGGTGTTTCATTGATTCGAGCAGCTGCAAAGAACCATGCTCATACCACAATTCTTGCAGATAAAAATGATTATCAAGAATTCCTAATCGATTACAACGCGCAAAACGGAAGTTTGGATTTAAATACCCGTAAAAAGTTTGCCTACAAAGCATTTTCGGTAACTTCCAACTACGATACTCAAATTGCCAATTGGTTTGGTGGTGTTAAAAGTACTTCATTGAGATACGGTGAAAATCCGCACCAAAAAGCGCATTTCCAAGGAAATTTAGATGAAATTTTCGACAAATTACAAGGTAAAGATTTAAGCTTCAATAACTTATTGGACGTCGACAGTGCAATTTGTTTACTCAATGAATTTAGAGAATCTATCGGTTCAACTTTTGTAATTGTAAAACACAACAATGCTTGCGGTGTTGCAACCCGAAGTACCATCCAAGAAGCTTGGAATGACGCGTTAGCATGTGATCCAGTTAGTGCTTTTGGAGGAATTTTGGCTACCAATTCTGAGATCGATGATGCCACAGCCGAAGAAATAAATAAATTATTTTTCGAAGTTTTAATTGCACCCAGTTACTCAGATAAAGCCATTGAAATTTTAAGTGCCAAACAGAACAGAATCATTCTGAAAGCCAAGAATTTTGGTTTGTTAAAATCCACTCTGTATCGAACAGCATTGAATGGTGAATTGGTTCAAGAACGGGATTCTTTAATCGAAACTCGCGAAAATATGAAACCTGTTACTCAACGTGTTCCTTCGGATCAAGAGTACAGCGATATGGAATTCGCGGTGAAATTGGTTAAACAAACTAAAAGTAATACCATTGTACTTGCTAAAAACAACCAATTACTGGCAAGTGGAACTGGACAAACCAGCCGTGTTGATGCCCTGGTTCAAGCCATTGAAAAAGCCAACAAATTTGGATTTGATTTAACCGGTGCTGTTATGGCCAGTGATGCGTTTTTCCCCTTCCCCGATTGCGTAGAAATTGCAGACAAAGCGGGAATTACTGCTGTAATTCAACCCGGTGGAAGCGTAAAAGATGAATTGAGTATAAAATACTGCGATGATAACTCCATGGCAATGGTATTCACGGGTGTTCGACACTTCAAACATTAAAACCTTGCTTCCTTAAGTTCCTTTTTCATACTTAATTCTTTTTGATCTTAAAATTCTTACAAACTTTTAAATATGAACATTGTTTAAAAAGCGTCAACTAATTTTCTTATTCTCAAAGTTTAGCACAGTATTTGCATATTAGGTAACACTATGTATCAGCTGATTCGATTATTTCTATTTACATTATCCCCAGAAAAAGCACACGATGTTGCTTTAAAGCTCATACAATTTGGTTTGTCCGTACCCCTTATTGGAGGAATTTTAAAGAAGAGTTTTAAACCCGAACATACGAAATCAGTTGAATTTGCGGGTATTCAATTTCCAAATATTGTGGGGTTGGCTGCAGGTTTCGATAAAGATGCAAAATACTTAAACCTTTGGAAAACAATTGGTTTTGGACATGTGGAAGTAGGAACTGTAACTCCTCGCCCACAACCCGGCAATCCCAAGCCCCGCTTATTTAGAGTACCGCAGGATTTAGCCGTAATTAATCGAATGGGATTCAACAACTACGGTGTGGAGGCCATGGTAGAACGCTTGAAAAAACGTCCTCAAGGTTTGATTGTGGGAGGTAATATCGGAAAGAATAAAGATACCGACAACGACCTCGCCGAAGATGATTACATTTTTTGTTTTCAAAAACTTTACGATCATGTGGATTACATTACCGTGAATGTTTCAAGTCCAAACACGCCGGGGTTGCGCGACCTTCAAAGTGAGAAATTCTTGGTACCTTTATTCGAAAAATTACATGCCATTCGCAATAGTAAACCGGTACAAAAACCAATTTTTATAAAAATTGCACCGGATTTTCAGATGAGCAGCTTAAAAAAGTTGGTTACGGTAATCAAACAATTGAACGTTCAAGCTGTTATCGCCACCAATACGACCATTTCCAGAGAAAATTTAAGTATATCCCCGAAGGAAATCGATAAAATTGGTGCCGGAGGATTAAGTGGAGCACCGTTGTTTGAAGCAAGTAATGCTATTTTAGCCACCTTAGGTATTGAATTGGGTCCACAAATTCCACTGATTGGCGTTGGAGGAATTTTCAATGGTTACGACGCTTCTGAAAAACTCGTTCGTGGTGCAGGGCTCGTTCAGGTGTACACCGGTTTTATTTACGAGGGACCTTGGATCGTTAAAAACATACTCAAAGATATATCTTACAATTGATTACAATCAAATAATGAGTCGGTAATTTTCCTTATCTCAAATACCCTTTGATTTCCCTAAATTCAGAAATAAAACTATATTCGAGTAGTAATTTTTCATGAGAACATCTCGAATTCTATACATCTGGCTGATTTCTTTTTTTCTCTGGGGATTTTCGATCGTTAAGCACGATTCAAATTCTCGCTTGGAAATCCCAACCGTGGCTTCCGACGAATCACTCACAATTCATACTGGATATACTACATCTTACAATCATAAATTCCATATTCCCAATTGGGTGGCGTATGAATTGCATCCTTCAGAACTAAATGGTATCAACGAGCGTTCTGATAAATTCTTGCCGGATCCTTTAATCAAGCCAAGTACTTGCAATTCTGCTGATTACACAAAAACGGGATATGATCGAGGACATATGGCACCTGCAGGCGATATGACTTGGTCTGAAACTGCTATGAAGGAAAGTTTCTTCATGAGTAATATTTGTCCTCAATCTCCACCTTTAAACCGAGGAATTTGGAAAGATTTAGAAAGTGCAGTTAGAAATTACGTAAAAAACCAGCAACACCCCTTATTTATTGTAACCGGACCCGTAATTTCAGAGAATGACCCGGTATATAATCATTGGCAATTGGGAATAATAGGAAAAACACACCGTGTTACGGTTCCAAAATACTTTTTTAAAGCTGTTTTAGATACAGTAGGAATCGACAAATCTGTGGCATACATCATACCCAATTCTTTACCTAAGGTAACTTTTCAGGAGTATAAATCCAACTACGGCGGACATTCCCGTTTTCGCATTACGGTTGATAGTTTAGAGAGTGTATTAAACAGGAATTTATTTCCTAAAATTTCAACTAAATTGGGTAGTAACGAGAATCAAAACGCGAAGTTAGATCCCAAAAACAAAGTAGAGTCGAAAGTCGGTTTGATTATTGAATGATTGAAATTTTACAATTTAATTTTTATCACTGATTGACTAACCCGACCCAAGTTTTTAACCAGTTGCTAAATTGAATTTTGACTGAATTGCATACTTATCATCTGACTAACCCGACCCAAGTTTTTAAGCAGTTGCTAAATTGAATTTTGACTGAATTGTATACTTATCATCTGACTAACCCGACCCAAGTTTTTAACCAGTTGCTAAATTGAATTTTGACTGAATTGTATACTCATTGAATGATTCTCTAACTTTCTGACCAAAAAAATAGAGCTACGTCAAAACATTATTTATCTCGATAAATGGAACACTTATTTACGTAGTACCATTGATCATTCATGTAAATCAATTCGAATCGAACCACATATTCTTCCTTCTTTTTATTAATCACATATTCCACACGTGCCATTTGAAATTGAGGAATGGTATTTACTCGAATGAGAATTACTTTATTCAAATCAACCGTGGAGTTGTTGGCATTAATTGCTTTTTTACGCGTGTATTTGCGCAACCAGCGAAGTTCTTTTTCAAACTTAAACTTGTACTGCACATATTGTCCGTTAATGGCAACCTCCGGCGAAAGAGTATCGTAGGATCGAGCCAAAAGCACAAATTGCGTTGGGGATAAGAAACCAAAACTGCTTCTTCGATATTTTTTATAAAATATCCATTGAGTCAATGTATCAACAGCAAATAAATGTGAGGAAAAACCTGGAGCAATTACGATTCGGTTCGAATCAATGCTCGTACTTAAAGCTTCCTTGGTAACAATAATGGCATCCGTCACACCTTCCTTAATTTTCAACTTTAAACTGTCCGCATTAAAAGTTGCACGCGTCATCGAATCCGAAGAATTGGTTTGCGATTTTAAAGGAATCCATAAAAAAATAAACAGAATAATACTAAAAATCCACCGGTGAATACGAAATTTGAATCTGAAAAAGTCTGTTCCCATTTAGTATGTTCGGATTATGCCGACATCCAAAAATACAGATTATTTCACCAATAAACCATTTCAATCCCCATTCATTTCAAACAACATTACTATCAAATTAGGCTTAATTGCCAAACTAAATCCAATTAACTATGACCGCCCATACCAACCCTCCTAACCAATTAATTGGTAGTAAAAGTCCTTATCTTCAGCAACATGCATACAATCCAGTAGAATGGTACCCGTGGTCGGAAATGGCTTGGAATAAAGCCAAATCAGAAAACAAATTGGTTTTGGTAAGTATTGGATACAGCACCTGTCACTGGTGTCATGTAATGGAACATGAATCATTTGAAGACCATGAAACTGCCGAGATTATGAATATTGGGATGATCAACATTAAAGTAGATCGTGAAGAACGTCCAGATATTGATATGGTTTATATGGATGCCTGTCAGTTAATGACCGGTCGAGGTGGCTGGCCTCTAAATGTTATCTGCTTGCCCGATGGCAGACCGGTTTATGCAGGAACGTATTTTCAAAAACCGCAATGGCAACAACTGATTTTGCAATTAACCTCACAATATCGATCTCAACCTGAATCTTTTACGGAATATGCTCAAAAGTTTATGGATGAATTGCGAAAAATGAATACGACAACCGCTCCCAACGGAGAATTATTGAATTTTTCCAAAAAAGAGTCGTTGGATATTTTTGAAAATTATGCCCGAGATATTGACTGGGAAAATGGAGCAAAGCAACGAGCACCTAAATTTATGGTACCCATTCAATTTGAATATGCGCTTGATTTTCATTTGTGCACCCGAATCCCGGAAGCCAAAGAATACCTGCATCTTAGTTTATTAAAAATGGCTAATGGTGGTATATACGATAGCATCCGCGGTGGATTTTTTCGATATTCTACCGATAATCGATGGTTCGCACCGCATTTTGAAAAAATGCTCTACGACAACGCTCAACTTATTAGTTTGTATTCCAGAGCGTATGGCTGGTCTAAGGCGGAAATTTATAAAGATGTGGTGGATCAAACCATTGCTTTTTGCAATCGCGAGTTGACTTCAACCTCATCATTTTCAGGTTATTTTTCCGGACTCGATGCGGATTCGGAAGGAATTGAAGGGAAATTTTACACTTTTACCATGAATGAACTTGGATCTGAAAATCAAGTTCACACTTCTTTAGATAAGAATGAAAATAATCTTGAAAAATCAACGATCGGCAAAACCATAAAATTCACTCCCGAAGAAATCGAATTTCTAAAAGTTGCTTATGGAGTTACTTCAGAAGGCAATTGGGAACACGAAATGAACATCATTCACACGGCTAAAGCCCCGTTGCAGGTAATCGAATTAATGGGAATTACATCGGCTGAATATCTTAATTTAAAAAATTCGGTAATTGCCAAACTATTTGAAATTCAAGAATCCAAAGTCCGACCTTCTTTAGATTATAAGGTTATTTGCAGTTGGAATGGACTGATGATTAAAGCTCTCGCAGATGCAGGATTTTACTTAAATTCCCCGAAATACACCCAACAATCTGTGGATCTAGCCAATGAAATGTGGTCTTTATTTTGGCAACCACAATCCCAGCAATTAAAACGAATACACTCACAAAAATCCACTTACAATGATGGGTATTTAGAAGATTACGCTTCTTTTTCTTTGGGGATGTTGGAGCTGTTCAAATTCACTGGTAATTCTATTTTTTTAGAGCGCGCAAAAATATTAATTGATCGGAGTATCGATCTATTTTACAATCAGGATTCCCATCAATTTGAGTACGTTGGTAAATCATCTGAAACACTGATCATACAAAAAACAGACTTAACCGATGATGTAATTCCTTCGGCAAATAGCATGTTGGCAAAATCATTGCATCAACTGTTTGAGCACTACTCGGATTTTAGATATCGCGAGCTCTATTTAGAACTATTAGCTACTGTCAAGCAGTCGGTAAGTCAACACCCGAGTTGGTATTCCGGTTGGGCTCAATTGTACTTGATGGAATCTTTTGAAAATGCACATATTGCCGTACATAAAGAATCAATTCCTGATCCGGATCAAATTGCACACTGGCCATCGTGGATCAGCGTGTTAGCATCCCAAGAAAACACAAAAGCCACTTGGTTGAAAATCAACGATAAACAACCAAATGGCTTCTATTTATGTATTGGGAATCGCTGCCTAGAACCGGTTTCAACCTGGAATCAGATTGAAGAAATTCTGGAAGAAATGTATTCCTTAAATGATTCGTTACACGATGAAAACGATTGATTTTCAGCGCATAATCTAGCTAAACAGATTTCAATTCGTTCACCAGTTTTTGCAAGCTATCTTTGGCATCACCAAATAACATTCCGCATTTAGGATCAAAGAATAAATCGTTCTCAATACCTGCATAACCGGATTTCATACTGCGCTTTAACACCACTATTTGCTTGGATTGGTCAACATCTAATATGGGCATTCCGTAAATTGGACTTGCTGGATCGTTTTTGGCTGCTGGATTAACTACATCATTTGCCCCTACAACCAATACCACATCGGTTGTGGTAAATTCAGGGTTGATGTGTTCCATTTCAATTAATTTATCGTATTCCACATTACTTTCGGCGAGCAACACGTTCATGTGTCCAGGCATACGTCCTGCAACCGGGTGAATGGCATATTTCACATCCACGCCTTCAGCTACCAGCATATTTTCCAATTCGTGACAAACGTGTTGAGCTTGAGCTACTGCCAGTCCATAACCCGGTACGATGATTACCTTAGAAGCGTATTTCATCATAATTGCTACATCGGTTGCCTGAAATTCGCGGACAGAACCACCGGATGAGGTAGAACCAGACGAACTTCCCCCGGAACCAACCATACCTATTAATACGTTAGTTAACGAACGATTCATGGCTTTACACATTACAACGGTCAAAATGGTGCCGGCAGAACCCACCAGAACTCCACCCATCAACATAACATTATTATCGTATAAAAAGCCACCACAAGCGGCCGCAACTCCCGTAAACGAGTTTAATAACGAAATAACAACCGGCATATCGGCTCCACCGATAGGGAAAACGAACAACAATCCATAAACCACAGCAATGGCCATAGTTATGTAGAATTGGGTCATGGATTCATGTCCCCCACCCAAATCTGCTGCCTGAAAAGTAAATACAGATGCAGTGATGATTAAAATGAGAACCACGGCGTTGATGTATTGTTGCCCAGGGAATCGAAAATCGCCAATTTTTCCATTCAACTTACCCCAAGCCACCATGCTTCCTACGAAAGATACGGTACCGATAATCAGCCCAGCAATAATGGGGATAAATTTACCCAAAGCAATGCCTGTTTCCACGTGTTGCCACTCAATAATGGAAATCAAAGCCGCGGCTAATCCTCCCATTCCGTTGAACAAAGAAACCATTTCAGGCATGGCGGTCATTTGAACGCGTTTTGCCATCAAAGTACCCACTACAGTTCCCAATAAAATTGCAGCGAGGATATATCCCAAATTACCAATAACGTGAAAGCCATTTTTATCTAAAAACAACGTTCCAATAACGGCAACGGCCATCCCAAATGCTGCAACCAGATTCCCTTTACGGGCCGAATCGGGTTGTCCCATCATTTTTAAACCTACAATAAATCCAAAGGATCCGATTAAATAGGCAATTTCTAATAAATGTTCCATTTTACGTTTCTTTAAATTTATTTTTTGGGTTTCTTTTTAAACATTTCCAACATGCGATCGGTTACAACAAATCCACCAATCACATTCAGTGTTCCTACGAAAACACCTACAAATCCAACGATCAATGAGAAATAATCGTCGGTAGGTGCGTGTCCTAATACAATGATAGCGCCAATCAATACGACACCGTGAATGGCATTTGCTCCACTCATTAAAGGGGTGTGTAAAACACTGGGAACATGAGATATTAATTCTATTCCTACGAAAATCATCAACCCAATCAAATAAATGAAGGTGACATTTTCTCCGATAAATGCTAAAATTTGATTCATAAGGGGTTGATTTTAATTTTTGAGTAACAATTCTCCTTGGTGAGAAATTAAACAACCCTGAACTATTTCATCGTTTCGATCCAGGATAATTTCACCTTTGGGCCCAATTAATTTTAATAGTTCCCAAATATTTCGAGCAAACAATTCACTGGCATTGGCCGATAATTCAGAAGGCAAATTCACAGAACCGATAATTTTCACTCCATTAACCACATGAATTTCATGGGGTTTGGTTTGAGAACAGTTTCCACCTTGCTCGGCTGCCATATCAATAACGATTGAACCGCTCTTCATCAAAGACAGTTGTTCATCGTCGATTAATATTGGTGCTTTTCTTCCGGGGACCAGTGCAGTTGTAATCACCAAATCCGCTTGAGCTAAACTCTTATTCACAGCATCTCGTTGAGCTTTGCGATATTCTTCGCTGGCTTCTTTCGCATATCCGCCTTCGCTGCCCACTTCAATTCCTTTTACTTCAATGAATTTTCCACCAAGGGATTGAACTTGCTCTTTGGTTTCTGGTCGGACGTCGGTAGCTTCAACAACCGCTCCTAAGCGTTTTGCTGTTGCAATGGCTTGTAAACCAGCAACTCCTACACCAAAAATCAATACCTTCGCCGGAGTAACCGTACCGGCAGCGGTCATCAATAAAGGAAATATTTTATCTAGATGGTATGCTCCTTCAATTACAGCACGATATCCAGCTAAGTTCGCTTGTGAACTCAATACGTCCATACTTTGTGCTCGAGAAATTCGTGGAATAGCATCCAAGGATAAAACGGTCCATTTTTTGGCATTTAGTGTTTCTGTCAATTCGGTATTTGAACGATGATAAACACTTGAAATCCAAATTTTACCATCCGGAATTGCACCTATAATTTCGGGGGATGGTGGGTTAATTTGAACAAAAACATCGGCATCTTTGAGTTCATTGAGCGACTTAATTAAGACTCCGGCTTCTGAGTATTGGTTATTGGAAAAATGTGCACCGAATCCGGCATCCGATTCCACCCATACTTCGAAACCCATTTTAATTAAGTTAGCTGCAACTTGTGGACTCATGGATACGCGATTTTCGCCATTACGGCGTTCTTTAATAATCGCAATTTTCACAGCTGTATAATTTTGGGTTAGTTAGGTTAAGGTAATAATTTGGTAATAATTGAAGCGAAGGTACTAAAAACACCTCACAACTGAAATGACAATTGTCACTTAACAAATTTGTACAATCCACTCTGCAGCTCCAGCAAGTAAACCCCTTTTTCCAAATTAGAAACATCGAAATACCCGCCATCTACTGGATCTGAATTGTACTCAACTCGTTTAACTTCTGCACCAGAAAGTGAAAATACTCGAGCAGTTTCCTGCATTTGATAGACCGTAAAATTGTAGAAATTAGATTTTAAATACAAACGATTTTCAACTGGATTGGGATAAATGGTAAACAAGGAAAGCTCATTATAAAATAACGAAGTTGTTGCTCTGCGTTTATCCAAATAATATGCAGATTGAGGCACAGATTGTCCGCCGAGCTCCGTTAAGGTAATTTCCATAACGGGATTTCTCTGTTCGGTAGTTAACCAACGATAAATGATATCCTTTCTGGGTAAAGGTGTTTTAAATCCTTGAATTTCAATGGTATCTACACCTTCAACGATGGTTTTTACACGCAAAGTGGATGGATAATTGGCAAATGGGGTTTTCAAACTTCCCCAAGCATCAACAATATTCGTGCGCTTACCGGCTTGTTTGTATTTGAAAAGATCTTGTCCGGGGATCGAAAACTCAAATGAAAATGTAGTGACATCCGTATCATTAAAATTTAACGGAAAAATATAAATTTCATCCTCGTCAGTATTCTTTGCAGCTAATGGAAATCCCGATACGCTGTATCCAATTCCAGATGCCTTATAAGAGCTAATTGTTTTCGAATAAAAACTATAAATATTGGAAAACATAATGGGTCCACCGCCTAAGGAATCGGCAGTTTTTTGTCCTATTTGATTGAAAAAATAAAATGCGTACGGTGTTTTATTGGCAGAAAAAAATTCGATTTTCCGCTGTCCATTCGACTCCAAACCCGAAAAATCCCATTGTTTGTTTGCACCATTTTGCTCATATTTACCCTGGAGATCTGAACTATTAAATTCAGAAACCCAAAATGTGTCCCCGGCTACCGGCATCGATGAACTACCAATTGAAATTTGGGCATCTAAATTCCCAACCCCTTGAATGGCAAGTAATAACAAAATGGATTTTAGGATTTTATGCATATTAAACAAATATAATTAAAAATTTGTCAATTAAGATTTTACAATGCGTTAAAAAATGACGATTTTTGTAGTTCGTATGGAAATTCGATGGACTGCAAAACCTCTTCCCAACCCTGAAATTGTGGCTCGACTTTCCGCGGAACTCAATGTCAACCCCATTATTGCCAAGATTTTGGTACAACGCGGAATTGATACTTTTGATAAAGCAAAGCGTTTTTTCAGACCTGCACTGACTGATTTGCACGATCCTTTCTTAATGAAAGATATGGATTTGGCTATCCAACGGATTAAACAAGCCATTTCCAATCAAGAAGGAATGTTAGTTTATGGAGATTATGATGTTGACGGTACTACTGCCGTGAGTATTGTGTATTCATACTTTAAAACACTTAACCAAAACATTGAATATTACATTCCCGATCGCTATAAAGAAGGTTATGGAATCAGTAAAATGGGGATTGACTATGCGAAAGAAAAAGGATTTACTTTAATTATTGCTTTGGATTGCGGTATTCGATCTCATGAATTAATCGATTATGCAAATAGTTTGGGTGTTGATTTTATAATTTGCGACCACCATTTACCGGGTGGAACAATCCCCAATGCTAAAGCTGTATTAAATCCCAAACAAAGCGATTGTACCTACCCCTATAAAGAACTTTCCGGTGCCGGAATTGGCTTCAAGTTGGTTCAAGGATATTCCAAAAAAGAAGGTTTTGCCGAAGAAAAAATCATGGAGTATATCGACCTAGTTGCAGTTAGCATTGCAGCTGACATGGTGGATATGCAAGGTGAAAATCGAATATTGGCTTATTACGGATTAAAAAAACTCAATGAAAATCCTTCCATAGGTTTGCAAGCATTAATTGAAGGTTCTGCTCCCAAAGCAAAATTCACTATTCAAGATATTATATTCGGAATTGGCCCTAAAATCAACGCCGCTGGTAGAATTTCAGATGCCAAAGCCGCAGTGCGCGTATTAATTGAAACCGAATACACCACCGCTCGTCAACTTTCTCGTATTCTCAATGATCGAAATGAAGAGCGAAAAGATATTGATACCGGAATAACCGATGTTGCCGTTAACATCATTGAAAATGATCCCGACTTCCATTCCAATCGCGCCATTATTTTAATGGGCGAACAATGGCATAAAGGTGTTATTGGAATTGTGGCCTCTAGAATGGTAGAACAATATTACAAACCTACTATTGTATTTTCACTGAACGACGGAATGTTAACCGGCTCTGCTAGAAGTGTGAAAAATTTCGATATCCACGAAGCTATTACCAAATGTTCAGAATTTGTGGAACAATTCGGAGGACATAAATACGCTGCAGGTTTATCCGTTAAAGTTGAAAACTTCGAAGGTTTTAAAGAAATGTTCGAACGAATCGTTTCTGAAACTATCTCAGAAAACTCGCTTACACCCGAAGTTGAATACGATTTAGAATTAGACATCAATGAAATCAATCCCAAAATTATGAATTTGGTTTCTCAAATGTCGCCATTTGGACCAGGAAATACTGTACCCATTTTCAAATCGTCTGGATTGCGCTCCAACAATTCTGCTCGAGTGTTAAAAGATCGTCATCTCAAACTTCAAATTCAACACCAAAATCGCTATTACATCGACGGAATTGGATTTGGATTGGCGGATCAAATTCATGTGGTTTCTAACGGACAAGTTTTCGATGCATGTTATTGCATTGAAGAAAATCATTATAACGGTCAAGTTAAAGTCCAACTGCGTTTACGTGATCTAAAAAAAGCAGCGATCTAATCTTTAACTCAGTAATATTCGTTTATTAAAAATCAGGAATATTCGTTTAAGAAAACATTGAATTATTCGTTTCTTAAAACTCAGGAATATTCGTTGATTAAAACTGAGAATTATTCGTTGACTGAAGTAATTACTTTGATTTTATAAACACTCGAACATCATAGAAAGTATCATTTGGATTTCCTGTAATGCTTACATCAGCAGGAAAATATGCGACTTCCTTGTAGCTATTTAAATTTCTAATCTCGTTTAATGTCATGGGAGCATCTCTTCGAGCGTGAAAATTATCCCAAATAACCACTGAAGAGTCAGGCAACCAATCTTTATTGGGTTCTGCTTTATTTATTGACCAAATATAGAACGTTGAATAATCGGATAAATTTGTTCCCTCCATGAAGGGATCTAAATCCATGTGCACATTTAATTCAGGTATTTGGTGAACTATGGGATGTTTTTTCCATCCTCTTTGATCAATAAATTCGATGGCTTTATCCAACTGTGGTGTTCCAGGATATCCATTTATGCTCACTTTATTTTCCCATGGATACGGAAAATGCGCTCCTGGATATGCCAATAAAAAACAGCCAATCACAGTGATAACCTTCATAATACGATTCAAGATCCGAATGTCTTGAGCCATTAATTTATGAATAGCGAATTGTGCAATTAATGCAGCAACGGGAGCCACAACCATAAACACCCGAAACAAACCATGCGATCCTAAAATTCCCAAATACCAAATCAAGGAATGAGCGGCTAAATACCCAAAATACACTGGGAACAGCAGCCATACTAAGATCTGACTCAATTCATGCGGTGTTTTCTTTTTTAAACGTTGAAAAATGTAAATCAGACCCATGATCAAGGTAACTGCCATCAAAAGAGATAGCCAAAAACCTGTTATCTGGCGCTGATTTTCCAAATAATAAAACAAGGATCCGCTACCTGGATCAAATGAACTTGGTTCTGAATTTTCGAACTTAAAGTAGGGGTTATTTTTGAAAAAATATCCCCAATCTCCAGAAATCAATGCAGCCAAAAGCGAATAAAAAACCGTTCCCGTCAATAACCAAGGCAATAGTGAGTAACGCTTTCTAACCACAATAAACGGAATCATACTGCCAACCAAGACCAAGCCTTCGGTCCTCAAAAGCGGCAGAAAGGAGGCCATGATTACCGCAGACTTATAATGATCCGATACAAACAAGTACAAAGTAAAAGCCAGAACAAATGCATTGGTTGGTTCGGTAAGAGCCGAATAAAAATTTCCTATTACAACAGGTTGCAAACCGAAGAGCAAAATTAACGTCCACGGATTTCGCATGGCTAATTTGCGACCAATCATGTACGTGATCCAAGCAGTTGCTAATGTGGCAATCATATTCAGTATGTAAACTGCACCAATACCCAATTGAGCAAATGGAGAAGCTAACAATGTAAAAAATGGCTTGCCCCATAAGTCCAAAATCAACAATGGATGTTTATAGCACCACCGCGCATATAAATAATGATTCCAAGAGTCTTGCCCACCGGCTCCGGCTTGAGCAGAGACCGCTATACCCAAATACAACAGTAACAATCCCAGTAATGCGGCTAAAGCAGCACTGCTGTTGCGATGGGCTTTAAAAAAAGACGAAGGCATGTGGCGAAGTTAATTCAGGATTATGAAAATACCATCAAAACGTCTTGGTTACATTCATGATTTTTTTGCAAAAATCGCAATATATGGGAGACTTATATTGCAGAAATTGCAAACGTTTGCTTGTATCTATTGTAGAAATTGCAAATAAACGTTCTGTTGATTAAAAACAGACTCTACAATCAATTTTAAAGTTATTCAGATTCGGGTTAACTCAGGTAGTTCCGACAGATTTATCGAACGAAGTTCCAAATGGAACCGAACATAAAGCAAAAAAGGTCGCTCCCGGTGGGAGCGACCTTTTCGTTGTTAACCAAATAAAGACAATTATTAATACGTAGAGTGTACCAACATCATATCGTTGATTCTCTTTTCCGCATGTTTAATTGCTGCAATTTGAGTATTGATATTGGCATCAATTGCCAATTTATTGATATCTAAAATAGTTTGATAAATGCTCTCAGTTTGTGCCATAGCACGCTCTCTCACATATCCAGTGTATTCAGAATAAACGTTAATTAAACCACCAGCATTGATTACAAAGTCAGGAGCATAAACGATACCTTTTTCTTTGATAATGTTACCGTGAATGGTTTCATCCTCCAACTGGTTGTTAGCAGCACCTGCAATTACACTGCACTTCAACTGAGGCAAAGTTTGATCGTTCAAAATTCCACCCAAAGCACAAGGAGCAAAAATATCTACATCCAATCCGTAGATTTCACCCAATGAAACCACAGTTGCACCAAATTCATCGGCAGCTTGCTTCAAAATAGATTCGTTGATATCAGCGATAAACAACTTTACTCCTTCTTTATGCAAGTACTCCAACAAATGCCATCCCACTTTGCCGATACCCATAACAGCCACTTTTTTACCTGCTAAAGAATCGTTTCCATAAGCTTGCTTTGCTGATGCTTTGATACCCATATAAGTACCATACGCAGTTACCGGTGATGGATCTCCGCCTCCGCCCATGCTTTCGGGTAATCCTACAACATGCTCGGTTTCCATATTCACATACTCCATATCCTTAGTGGTGGTTCCCACGTCCTCTGCGGTGATGTATTTACCATTCAAGTTGTTCACGAAACGACCAAATTTGCGCATCAATGCTTCACTTTTTTGAGTCTTGGGGTCACCAATAATTACCGCTTTTGCACCCCCTAAATTTAAACCAGCAACCGCTGCTTTATAGGTCATACCACGCGACAATCTCAACGCATCTCTTACAGCATCTTTTTCGTGCTCGTAATACCACATTCTCGTTCCTCCTAAACCAGGACCTAAAACCGTATTGTGAATGGCAATTATTGCCTTCAAACCAGTTGCATTGTCCTGACAAAATACGATTTGCTCGTGGGAGGTAGATTCCAAACCTGCGAATAACTCAAACTGAGTTGCAGGCTTTGTTTCGAATTGAATTTCTGCCATTGAATTAAAGAAGTGCAAAGATAACTCTTTTTTTATTTAAAAACTATGCTGAAGCATTGATTTACAAGCGTCAATGTGACACTTACACTTCATCCCATATTCGTATTTACTTATAAAATACGGCCTGAAACATTCTATTTTTTATGCTTTCTGGGGAAGTTTTCTCGGTTCAAATTTCGTGCATCGTTCTGCAATGGCTTTAATATGTTCTGGTGTAGTGCCGCAACATCCCCCAACCAAATTCACCCAACCTTGCTCACACCAATCTGCAATAACAGCCGACATATGCTCCGGACTATCATCGTACTCCCCGAATTCATTGGGCAATCCAGCATTCGGATAGCAACTTACATACACATCTGAAATTCGTGCAATCTCTTCTACATGTTGACGCATTTGATCCGCTCCCAAAGCACAATTTAATCCAACTGTTAATAATTCACCATGCGAAATACTGTTGTAAAATGCCTCCGTCGTTTGTCCGCTCAGAGTTCGTCCAGAATTGTCTGTTATTGTTCCACTTACCATCAAAGGAATTTGTGAATTGCGCTCTTCTTTTAGTGTATTGATGGCAAAAAGTGCTGCTTTACAGTTTAAAGTGTCAAAAACGGTTTCAACCAAAATCAGATCCACTCCTGCATCCATCAATGCCTCAGTTTGTTCGCGATATGCTTCAACCAATTCATCAAACGACACTCCCCGGAAACCAGGATTATTTACATCCGGACTCAAACTCGCCGTTTTATTGGTAGGACCGATAGCACCAGCAATAAAAATAGGACGGTTATTTTGTTTTTGATACCGATCTTTTGCTGCTTTTGCCACGTTTACGGCATGTACATTTAACTCCTTAACCAAATTTTCCATGTGGTAATCTTGCATGGAAATTCCATTGGC
>CAMDDG010000036.1 GCA_945890895.1 Chitinophaga pinensis
GACTTATGAAGAATTCTAATCTTTCAATATCCCTTAAGCTTCTATTGTTGTAATTAAGTAACTGGGATAGTGATTTATCTATTACATTTAACATGTATTCTATAAAAGGTGTAGATTTTCCTGATTTATCGCTCATTGAAAGCGATTTATAGTATTCATCTTGTGTTGCACTTATCAAGGATTCAAAAGGCAAGAATTCAAATACTTGATATTCATTCATTAGAATCACGGTTTGCCATAATCTTCCCATTCTCCCATTACCATCAATAAATGGGTGTATAAATTCCATTTCATAATGAAAGACACAACTTTTGATTAACGTAAGCTCCTGATCATCTTTTAGATACTCAAACAAATCTTTCATTAAATAAGGCACTTGCTGAAATGGAGGAGCAACATGTTCAATATCATTACCTTTTACTATTCCCACACTTTGGTTTCTGTATTTTCCTGGATTAGGGATTAAACCCTTCATTAATGAGGCATGTGCATCCAAAAAATCCTTTTCTGAGTACAATTTAATTTTTTGAAGTTCATCATACACTTTGATAGCATTGATAACTTCAATTACGTCTTTCTCCGGTCCAATTATTCTATTGTTGTCTATCAGTGCTGTGATTTGATCTTCGGTTAAGGTATTTCCTTCAATTTGTAAAGAGGATTGTATTGTTTTGATTCTATTTTGCTTGCGAAGCTGAGGCGATTGTTTACTCAGATAATTTGCATTTATTTCCCCAATTTTCTCAGAAATGGAACTAATAAGCTTTAGAACCTTGGGCGTAATATCATAAGGTGGCTTATTTGATAATATCATTTGATACTATCAAATATATACAACTTTAACTATAACTGCAAAAAATGGCAGCCAAATAAATGTTTCGAGTTTTGTTTTCTCTAGGATTTTAAACTAGAATTATTATGCAATTTTTCCAGAGATTTGAACTTTACCCCATCGACATTCTCAACGGTAGTTCGCGGTAGGATTTTACATTTCGGCCATTGTAAGTTCCAGGTTTCCAGCGGGGGGAACTTTTTAAAACTCGCACTGCCACTGCCTCCTTTGCAAATTCAGGACATTTAACACTTGATTCCAATACTTGAATATGGGTTATACTACCATCCACTTCCACTCCAAATTGCAGTAAAACAGAACCGCCAATACCCTTTTCCTGACATCTTATTGGATACTCGAAGTTTTTTGCAATATACTTTTGGAATGCCAACTCGCCTCCCTTTCCCCCCAGAATTCACCCAACTATATAGCAGGAAATCACAATTACTTCCTGGGTATTTTACTATTTATTTTGATCAATAAAGGTTTTTACTTTTTGATAAAATAATTCTGGTTCATTCCATTGCACAAAATGAGCAGACCTATCAAAAATTACAAGCTCTTTTTTTACAGATCCGTAAGCCAATAATTCTTCTTGTGCGAATTTAGGAGGAACTCTGAAATCATACTTCCCCCAAATCAATAATGTTGGAATGGTAATTTGAGTGATATTATTCGATACGTTCAATTCCGCTAACTCGCTTTTTAAAGCATCAAAAGTTTGATTGTTATTAATATTAGAAGCCTGAAAATCAATGGGACTGAAAAAATAATCGTATAAAAACGAGTTGCCTATTTTTTTGTTTAATGAATCTAACTTTTGCATCAATTGTTCACAATTCACAGCGATTCTATTCATTTCAAAAAGGTCGTCCTCAACCTGTAAATCCAATGAATTTGCTTTTGTAATGTTCGTTTGCCATTCGTTTACATTAGTACCTTGGCTAATTTGACGATTTCCGACTTCATTGACCATTTCTCTTTCAAGCGACACTATTCTGGGCACATTGTGTCCACCTCCTACTTCAATCCAACCTTTTATCGTTTTTTGATTATTATTCGTGGTAAGATACTTGATGCCCAATGACCCACCCCAACTATGTCCTAACAAAAAAATATTAATGTCAGCTGCATACCTACTTTTTAGAAGTGTTATTACCTTTTCTAAATCTTCTACATATTGGGATAATGTAAGATTTGAACAATTTCCTTGTGAAACACCCGAACACCTTTGTTCCCAATTCACAACAGCATAGTCCGATTGAAGTTTAGTGAAAGGATTGCTTTCGTTTTGGTATGCTTCCAATGAAGTGGAGCCTGGACCACCGTGCAGATAAACAAGGAAAACTTTGGATTTTGTATTACCATTTACAAAAACAGGCATTACTGCACCATCATTTTCTAGGAAAAAATGGTCCTTTACATTTAGGCTTAGAGTGTCCCTTTTGCAAGCAGATATTACAAGGATGAAAATTATGCAATATAATTGACCCATTCTTTTCATTGTTTTTTCGAATTAAAATAATGACTAATTCCCACATTCAAAGCAGGATGAAATAGGCTACTTTCATTGTAATTGGTCTCGTTAAATCCCCCGATTTCAAAAGAAATGCGGATATTCTTTGACTTCTTGGTGTGCCAGTTTTTCGCTAACACTATATATGCCCCATAAGTGAAGGCATTTTGACCAGCTAAGTATTTTTGTTTTACAGATCCGTTAATATCTACCTCAAATACGTCCCCTTGGTAAAATCTCCTCATAAATCCCCCTTCGGATTTTAAGCCATACTCAAAACCTTTTTTGTTGGAACGTATAAACGAACAACTAGGTGTTAGCAATAATCCAATATGGTTTTTATTGTGATAATATGCACTTGATGAAAAACCAATGTCGAACCTATTTTTTTGTTTTTCTGCATCTGATGATATAAGGAGTGAACGGTTTATAGATAGTTGTAAACCGGGATGGAATCCCTTTTCACCAAAATAACTTAAAGTGAAAAAATATACTCTATTTGGATTTGCAGCCTGTGTTTGGGCCACTTGTGCCAAGGAATCGTTTACAAAAAATGTTTGTAAAATTAAAAATATGAGAATTCGTGTCATCTAATATTAATTGTAAACGTCATCTTTATTTACTTCAAATTTGCACCCGATATTTTAAAACTTTTTTAACTAAAAGTTATTTATTTCTTCAAATCCAAAACACTTGCGGAAAATCGCCTTTCATGCCAATTCCTGCTCCTCTTTCTCGATCTCTAAGCGCTGTTTTACAGCATTTTTAAGTTGTTCAAAGTTATTTAAGTCAACGATTTCAACCAGGTCTGAAGGATCCAGTCCACAGGCTTTCGTAGTTATAACAGGAATTCCTTTGGAAATCGCTTTTAAAATTAGTCTGGGCTGGTGTTCAATAAATGTAGGATAAATAATCATTCCTATTCGATCCCAATCACCATCAAATTTCTCCGTTTTCAATTCTTCCCAAAAATTTTCATCCTCAATCGTCCTCCCCGAAACCGCAAAGTTGAGTTGTAACTCTTTTGCCAGTCTTCTCATTTCGTAGGCTCCCTTTCGTCCAAACACAGACGCTGGAAACAGTATTTTATTTCCCTGTTTTTTTTCTTCTTGGGGATTAAATACTTGCCAATTCAACTTAATAACCTTGTTTTTAAAAATCTCTGCGATTTCTGAATGCGGTGTGATAATTTTCCTGGCTCTGGTTAATGCATTATTTTCAAGTTCAATTAGTTCATTACTTGCTCTAAAATCATTCAGAGTGGAACTTTCTGCATGTTTTGAATACGCAAAATCCAATCTTTGATGCAGTTTTTCAAAAGGAAGTCGTGACATCAAAACATCGTACGTACGTCCGCCTAATACTCCCGTTTCAAATATATACGGTAATAAATTTTGGGAAATCACTAAATGCGTGGAGTCAATTTTAATTTTTCTTGCTGCTGCAAGTGCTATTTTCTGGTCCAGGCCTAAGATTAATTCAAAAACATTGTTTTTGCTCTTGACAGCAAATCTAAGTTTTAGCGCTCTATAAATTCCCGGCAGAAACGTCGTCATTGTTTTGTTAGGATTTGCTGACTGCCAAGAATATCGGTCTGTATTTATAAATCTATTTTTGGGAAGAGGTAAAATAAAATGATCGTTAGAAGTTGCAATCTCAGAAATGTACTTATCGTATTCCGGCCATCTTTCGTCAAGAATATACGAAGTAGTTTTAATTTCTTGCTGTATAGCCGATCTGCCTGGATGTTTAAAACAAGCTCCATTTCCACACGAGTAACAATCGTTGAGTTTATTGGAATTCCGAACTTCAAATTGATTGTCTGTTGATTTAATGCTCTGCTCTTTACTTCTAAAGCGCACAATTAATGCGTCAGAAGTCAATTCAACTTCAATTCTAAAGTCGAAAGAAGATTTGAAACGTAAATCGAGATAATTCCACTTTACGGTCGCATCTCTGTCTTGTTCTGCTAATGAGCCTTTAATGACTTTGGTATGTTTATGTCTTTCAACTATATCAAAATTAGCTTTCAGTGCAGCATCATATAATGCATTTGAAAGTTGACAAAGTCCACCTGCAATGGTTGGCACGATACAACCTTCCCTTATTTCTCTGCCAATTACATAACCCTTTCCAAAGTTGGGATTGCCGATATGTTTCCAAAAGCTGAATATCTGATTTGCTTTAATTTCAAGTCCATTTAGTTTTTGGGATGCTATTCTGAGGTTTTCAATTTTTCCTGCAGTTAATATCCAATTTTCTTTGTTATCAAATGGATTCCAAAGGTCACTTTCAGATAAGGCTATTACTGGCTCGTTGACTAAAAGTCCATTGTTTTGGAACTTTTGAGTGGGGTAAATCAGATTT
Source organism: Chitinophaga pinensis (assembly GCA_945890895.1). Taxonomy (GTDB): domain Bacteria; phylum Bacteroidota; class Bacteroidia; order NS11-12g; family UBA955; genus VMCP01. Next base: position 4,716 of record CAMDDG010000036.1, read on the forward strand.
TTAAAAACACGATTTCCTGTCAACAGCATTTTCTTCAGTCTAAATATGTTGTCGTTAATAAAATTGTGTTTTTCCGTCAATTCTTGTTTATTCACAGCAACATTTTAGGTTTAGGTGGAGGTGATTGATGTTGAACGAATTTAACAATTAAAGTTGAAATGTCGAAACGAGGGCAGTTGGAATAAAGATCGTTAGGCTCAAATTTGCCCCATAAAAAAAGCCTCATTTCTGAGGCTTTTTTTGTGATCCCGCTGGGACTCGAACCCAGGACCCATACATTAAAAGTGTATTGCTCTACCAACTGAGCTACGGAATCATCATCGTTTCCGATTTGTTTGTTCCCTTAAGGGACTGCAAAGGTACACCCATTTTTCATAAATGCAACACCCTACTCAAAAAAATATTTAAAAAATGTGGCGTGCTTCTTCGACTCTACCGCACCCAACGCTCTTAACATACTGATCATCTTGGGATTAAAATCGCCAATCCACGACAACTCCACCCGAGAAATTTTTTTAATTTTTTTTAATCCTTCGAAACTTTTTATAATCATTCCCGCTTCTACACCCCTATTTTGAAATTCAGGCACGATTCCGAAAACCAATCCCCTTACCTTATCAATCCGATTTCGCATCCATAAAAAGCGAAGTTGATTCCACCACGTCTTCCGTCCCCCTAAAAAACGAAACACCTGATTCAACTCCAAAATGTTTATGTAAAATCCAATCGGTCGATCGTTGAAATACGCAAACACCACCAGCTCCGGCAATACCGCCCACTTCATTGCGTGGAACTTTTTCCGAACCGAAGATACATCCAGTGACTCAAAATCCTCGTGAAACGACCAAGCCGCATTATACACCTCCACAAAATCGGCCGCAAATTGATCCAACCGTCCAAAATCCAACACCGAATATCGATATCCCGACTGCGAATAGGTGCGCGATGCAACCCGATGAAATCGCTCGTAACTCACGTCATTGGGCGACATTTCGTACGTTATCTGATTAAAATCCACCTGATATCCCGCCTGTTCCAAATATTTTCGGTAAACAAGCGGATTATAATTCTCCTGATACGACGGTGCTGAATTCGCATCCGACTCCAAAAGCAGTCCCCAGAACTGATCGCGCGACCCGAAATTGATGGGAGCTTGAATCCGGTGACAATTTTGTTGTTCTAACCATGTTTCAGCCACCATAATCAATTCCGTAGCGGTTTTCTCATCTACACTTTCAAAAAATCCCCAGCCACCGAATCGATTTCCTTGAGCATCTAAATAAAAAGCGGCAATTCTTCCTTTTTGGGGGATGACCCAGCGCACCGCCTTTCCGCGTTGAAATGCGGGATTCTTAAGCGGATCAAATACCTCCTCGATATCCTCAATTAAATGGGGGATGTAATTCGAATCGGTTGCATATATAAATTTGGGAACCGCATGAAACGCCTTGATATCTTGTTTATTTTCAACAATTCGAATCATTTCAGCATCTCATTCTATTTCTTTTTGACTTCGAGAGATCGATTCTCATCGCCCGGCTCATATCCCAAATACGTAATGATAAATTGAAACATTTCATCGCTGGCCTTCATACTGCTGCCGAAGTAATCCATGCGTTCAGAAACGGTTTTCGGGGGACGATTGGGATTGTTTGGATTCGCAGTTGTATTATCAAACACCGCCTCGGCGGTAATTATACTGCCTCGAGGTACTTTCACCATCTTTTTAAAGGTATAGAAATATTGCCAACGGAAGTCCCATTTCGGTATCCAGATTAAATGGATGGTATCCCCGTTCGGCTTCACAGCATAGGCCTTGAACGACTTTCCGAGCAAATGCAAATGGGGATTCAGCGTTAGTATGGAAATATCGGCTGGAACTTCAAACGATGTAAAATGTTTGGTGATTTTATTCGGGGGAATAACGAGCGGTGGCACAATTTTACTTACTCCGTTGGTTCCCAACATCAACTCGCCCGTACCTCGTTTTGGAGGAACATCGGTGAAGAAAATATTGATTTTTGACCGATCCACAACGGATTTCCGAGATGGTCCATAATGCACGTCATTGCCTACAATAATGAACTTGGGTTCCGCTTCAAACGTGCCAATTCCATCGGGATACATAACGCCAAATACCCCTGGCAAGTAATTCACAACTGAATGTTTCCGTTCGGGAATTTGTCCGTTATCCGCTAGCAAATCCAGGGTTGACGTACTTCGATCGCCTTTTCCCGGAGTTAATTCCACTTTTCGCGGCGTTAATGAGAAATTCTTACGGGATTCGAATTCGTAGTTGATCCAATGTCCGTTGAAATGGTGCATCAAATTCGGTTGTCCGGGTATTAATTCAACTGCTTTGATGTATTTTTTCTGGGGAAGCAAACCCGGAGCCGTCATCAGGAAAAACCGATCGTCGCTGCCTTGAGGCAGTGAAACGGAATCCAAAAACAACACCAAATCGGGTTTGCCCAAAGAAGATTCAAACGGCTTTACTTGCGACAACAATTTATTGGGATTGGCACCGCTGGGACACCCATCTTTTACCCAATTTTGTATGGTTCGAATTTGAGCATCGCTCAATCGTTTTTCATCTATGAAACTGCTGTAATGAACATCTGCAGGCCAAGGGGGCATGATTCGATCCACCACCACTTTTAACAGAGTTTTCTGCTTTTTCTTAATTTGCTCGTAGGACTTAAAAACAAAGGGCGCTCCCCCATTTTCCCGATGGCACGGCGAGCAATTCGCTACTATAATGGGTTCAATGTGCAGATCAAAAACGGGATGTTCAACGGCTTCCGCTAAAGAATCATTTAAATCGCTTGAATCGTTGGAGTTACCGGATTGACATCCCCCGAAAAAGAAAACACAACCAATCAACATGGCCACCCACTTTGTTGGATTTGTCTGATTTTCAATGGAATTCAACCGAAAACTACCTGGATTTTTCATAATCATTTCGTTTCAATAAAACAACCTTGAGCACGCGTGGAAGGAGTTGTCACCTTTTTACCCAAATTCAACTGATTTATAGCTTGGGAAAGGTATTTCTCGGTGGCAGTAGAACGCGTCACGCCTGTAGAAACCGCACGATCGTCGATCTTACCTTTGTACAAAATTTCTCCGTTACTATTTACCACCACCGCTTCGGGATATACATTCATTTTCAATCGTTTAACAAATCTGTGGTCTGTGTCATTCATCATAATTTCAGGAATGGGTGGATTGAACCCGTCCATGTCCCAAACTTCATCCGAATTCACTTTAATCAGTCCAAATTGGAACTTGGGCAACTCTCTTCCTTTTTTCAAAATTGTATGAACCTTGTTGATGTTTACGATTTCTTTTTGAATCCCAACCAAATCTGCGGTATATCGATTACACATGGGACAATCGATGCTGTAACTGATTAAAACAGAATAATCTGCTTGCTTGAAATATTCATCGGGATTTATATTTAAAATTTTATTTTTATTTACTTCATCGGATTTAACTGATAAAGCTTTCAAAGAATCCATTTTATCTATTTTATCCGTTGAACTATTATTCATCAATATTCCATCGGATTCTTTCGATAATACGTCGTTTTGTTTTGGGGGATGGGAGTTCGAGTTGTTGGTACAGGAGGAAAAAGCAAATAAAACGGCGAGCAAACCGATGCTGAGTTTTGATAGATGGATATTTCGAAATTTGATAAAATCCCAAAGCACAATTCCACAGGTTACTGCCACGTTGAATGAGTGCTTAGTTCCCAATTGGGGAATTTCCAGACAGTGGTGGGATGCATTTATAACGTCTTGTTGTACTCCATCGATTTCATTTCCAAAAACAAATGCTATTTTACCTTGAGGATAATCCATGTGCATCAAATCGGCGGAATCGCTGGCTTGTTCAATGGAATAAACGGTATATCCTTCCGACTTCAATTGATTTACCACTTCGAGTGTATTTTGATGGTATTCCCAATTGACCGACTTTTCCGCGCCAATGGCGGTTTTCGTGATTTCCCTATGTGGCGGCGTACCGGTGATACCGCAGAGGTATATTTTTTCGACCAAAAAAGCATCGGAAGTGCGAAAAATGGACCCAACATTATTCATGCTTCGTACATTATCGAGAACAATCACCACTGGACTTTTTTCAGCATTTTGAAATTCCTGAATGTTTTTTCGATTGAGTTCACTGGTTTTTAACTTTCGCATGGTGCTGAATGGTGTTTTTTGCAAATATAAGTCGAGAATTTGTTGAATAAACGGGGAAAAGTATTGAGCACATAGAATTGATTCGCCGTATTTTTGGGATTCTATTATGGAAAAGAAAGAAACCCCATTGATGAAGCAATACAATCAGATAAAGGCCCAATATCCCGGGGCAATATTATTGTTTCGTGTGGGGGATTTTTATGAAACTTTCAGTGATGACGCAATCATTGCCAGTAAAGTTTTAGGCATTGTTCTCACCAAACGAAGCAACGGCTCTGCTTCGGAAATGGAATTGGCTGGTTTCCCGCACCACTCCTTAGATACCTATCTTCCTAAATTGGTAAAAGCCGGATATCGAGTTGCTGTTTGCGATCAGTTGGAAGATCCTAAATTGACTAAAACGGTGGTGAAACGAGGCGTTACCGAATTAGTAACTCCCGGCGTTAGTTATAACGACAAAATCCTAGAATCCAAACAAAGCAATTATTTGGCTTCATTGGTTGAGTTTGAAGGCAATTGGGGGTTGAGTTTATTGGATATTTCCACGGGAGATTTTCAATGTACTCAAGGAGATATGGGGTTCATCCGTAAAATGATAGCAGGATTTAGTCCCGCTGAGTTTATTTTCCCCAAAAAACAATATTCCGAAGTTTCTCGAAATTTTGGAGATCCCAAATCCTATCAAACTTTAGAGGAATGGGTATATCAACGCGAATATGCGGAAGAAAAACTCACCCGACAATTTAAAACACAGGGCTTAAAAGGTTTTGGTATTCACGAAATGGATGCGGCCATTCTGGCCGCCGGTGCTGCATTGCAGTATCTGGAAAACACCCACCATCACAATACCGGTCATATTCTTGGGATTACGCGTTTGGATGAATCCGCATTTGTTTGGCTGGATGGATTTACCATTCGGAATTTGGAATTGGCGCGTCCGATTTATCCAGAAGGAAAAAGTGTTTTGGAAGTAATCGACTATACCCTTACTCCCATGGGCGGAAGATTATTGAAAAACTGGTTGATGTTGCCACTAAAAGATCTAAGTCGGATTCGTGAGCGACATCAATTTGTGAGGGAATTCAAAGAAAATGGATCGTTGTTAAAAAAATCTACTCCCATCATGGAAGATGTGGGCGATTTACAGAGGTTGTGTTCCAAAATTGCTTTAAAGCGCATCAATCCAAAGGAACTTCTTCAATTAGCACGCAGTTTATCCGCAGTGCAACAATTGAGAGAATTATTCCGAACCTCTCAATCCGAACTATTGTTACAACAGTCGAATCGAATTGGTGAATTGGGAGATATTATTGAATTAATCACGGAACAAATATCCCCCGAAGCTCCCATAAACGTGAGTAAAGGTGGAATATTCAATTCGGGTGTGAATGATGAATTGGCAGAACTTAGAGAACTAAGTATCCATGGAAAAGACCGATTGCTGGAAATACAACAGCGCGAAGTTGAGAATACCGGTATTTCGTCGCTCAAAATCGGATTCAACAATGTTTTTGGTTATTATTTGGAAGTAACACATTCCCATAAAGATAAAGTGCCTGAATCGTGGATTCGGAAGCAAACTTTAACCAATGCAGAACGCTACATTACTCCTGAATTAAAGGAATATGAAGAAAAAATCCTTTCAGCAGAAGATAAAATCGGCGTACTCGAGGCGCAATTGTGGGAATCACTGTTAAACCAACTGGCCGATCGAATTTTGCCGGTTCAAACCGATGCTCAAACCATTGCTCAATGGGATGTTTTGATGGGTTTTGCTCGCTTGGCAATTGATCGTAAATATTCTGAACCGCAAATGACCGATGGGTACGATTTGGAATTAATTGGTTGTAGACATCCGGTTATTGAATCACAGCTTCCACCCGACCAGAATTACATTCCCAACGATATATTTTTAAACAATTCGGATCAACGTATGATCATTCTTACGGGGCCAAACATGAGCGGTAAGAGTGCTATTCTGCGTCAAACTGCCTTATCGGTTCTTTTGGCACAAATGGGTTGTTGGGTTCCTTGTAAAAAAGCCACGATTGGGTTGGTTGATAAGGTCTACACACGGGTAGGTGCTTCCGACAACATCAGTTTGGGTGAAAGTACTTTTATGGTGGAGATGACGGAAACCGCCAGTATTTTGAATAACTTGAGCGATCGTTCGTTGGTTCTTTTGGACGAAATTGGTCGCGGAACCAGCACCTACGATGGAGTGAGCTTGGCTTGGAGCATTGCTGAATTTTTAAACAGTCATCCCCAAAAACCCAAAACCTTATTTGCAACGCACTATCACGAGCTTAATGAACTCGAGGATAAATCCGAAGGCATTAGAAATTTCCATATTGCGGTTAAAGAGCAGGGACAACAAATTGTGTTTTTAAGAACCTTGAAAAAAGGAGGAAGTGAACACAGTTTTGGTATTCACGTGGCACAATTGGCGGGTATTCCGAATCAAGTACTGATTCGAAGCGCAGAAATTTTGAAAGTTTTGGAAGATTCTCGACTGAAAAATCAGCAACGCAATGCACTAAAGAAAACGGAAAGTAAACCCGTTTATCAAATGAGTATGTTCCAAACTGAAAATCCGGTTTTCAATGAAATGAAAAAATCGTTGAATCAATTGGATATCAACGCCATGAGTCCCATTGAAGCATTAATCAAACTTCAGCAGTTAAAATCGATGCTGGATTAAAACTGATAGTTGCAACCCAACGATGGTAAAATTGGTAATTGATCAACGCGTGTGTTCTTGATACGATCGAAATAGAAAATATTCGGACGGTTATACACATTTACTAATGAAAATATTACGTTGAATTCACGTTTATTCGCCAATTTCCATTTTCTGTTTGCCGAAAAATCCAAGCGATGATAATAGGGCAATCTTCCCTGATTAATGGATGAATATATGATTCCTAAATTGCCATTTTGTGACGTGTAATCCGTTGAAATCCCGTCCTTGAAATCGTACTTCTCATAGTATCCTTGAGTTTGGGTGAATGGGAATCCCGAACCCAAATTCCAACGGAATGAAATTTCAGTGGGGTTCTTTTTATCGAATTCGTAACTCAATACCACATTGGCGTTGTGTCTGCGATCAAAAATAGGTTGGTAGGTTTGGTAACCATCAAAACGATTCACGTAGGTCAACGAATATACGACCCAGAAATACCACCCTTTACGTGCGTATTTGTAAGAAACATCCCCGCCGTACGCATCCCCTGTTTCAATAACAAAGTCTTGTCTCAATCGTTCGGGTTTATCTAAATTAAATTCATCGTTATCGAACAATTTATCTCGGTTAATATTGGTAATTTGAGTGAAGATTTTTACAAATCCTTCGATATTCAAAGTAGAATATTTATTCAATCTGTAATCAGTTCCAACTACGAGATGATTGGCTTTTTGCAATTTATGATTAACGTCTTTACCATTAAATGTTTCCGGTAGATTGTCTGGACCCGATAAAAATCCATAAAATAAATTCACCACATCGCGATCTGAAATGGCCGACAATAAGTTCTGAGAATATTGTCCCGCTGCCATTTTCACACCCCAAGCTGGAGTTAAATTATATCGCATTTGCACCCTAGGTTCCCAGGAGCTATTTCCCAAGGAAGCGTAGTATTGGGTTCTTAAACCAAAATCAGCGATGAATTTTTTACGAACGAACTTATAATTTACAAAGGCATTTAACTCTGTGGTACTTTCTAATTGATTGATTCTTCTGTTGTTGGAATTGTAAATTTGAAAATCGGTTTGAAAAGCATTGATTTCCAATCCCCATTTTAATGCATCTCTATTAAAGTTATAATTGAAGTTCATCCCTAGGTTAAATCCTCCAATTTCAGACGAACGAGGTCGATTATCTGATTCAATTTGGTTGATTTTGTAATTTGAATACAAGAAATAACCATCCACGCGGGTTTTGGCTTGCTCAGGAACTACTAAAAACTTACCTCCAAATCCGGTTGATTTCCATTCATACTTGGTGGTATTGGGAAAATCGACTACATCGGTGAAGTGAAATCCGTACAAACGGGAATAACCTCCTGATGCAGAATTTTGCGATAATTTGACAAACAAATCACCAAAATTATAGGGCAAACGGTCGGGATTTGCATAATTATACAATAAACGAGAGGATTGTTTGAGGAAAGAATTGCGGTATGAAACGGCAAAACTGGCATTACCTTTTCCCGGTTTGTATTTTTTGATTGGCCCTTCCACCAACACTTTGGATGTAAAACTGGTAAGCCCGGCTTTCACACGCAAACGATTGCGATCTCCGTCGCGGGTTTTCACATCTACCACTGCGGAAACTCTCCCCCCATATTCTGCTCCAAATCCCGCGGTATAAACGTCGGCACTTTGCATCATATCGGGATCAAACACCGAAAACAACCCGATGGAATGGAAGGGATTGTATATGGTCATTCCATCTAAAGTTACTTTATTCATAACCGGAGAACCCCCTCGAATATACAGTTGTCCGCCCTGATCACCGGAAAATACCACACCCGGTAAAATTTGCAAATATTGAATTAAATCAGGTTCCGCACCCACTGAAGGCATTTTTGAAAGTACTTTAGCATCAATGGTTTGAACGGAAACTTGAGCATCTTTGGGTCTATTTCGAACAATGATTTCAACTTCTTCAATGGTTACCACTTTGATCAAGTAAAAGTCTCTTTTCGAATTGGCACCAGGAACTACTTCCACTTTTTGAATTAACGTATCAAATCCCGGATAGGTACTGATTACGGTATAACTCCCCTTAACAATATTGGTTAAAGCAAAAAAACCATCGTTATCCGTGCTGGTTTGTCGTTTAAGTTCTTTTACATACACATTGGCACCTTTCAATCGATCACCATTTTCGTTGTTGTAAACGAAGCCTCGAATATCACCATTTGCATTTTCACCGTCGATTTGGGCCAACGTAACCCCAGAATATAACAAGCCCACAAGCAGGCAAAAAAGAACTTTTCTCATTTTCTAACTGCGAAAATACGGAATTGCATTCGAATTGTTAATTGTTCAAGATATTGGTTAATTTTGCAGCAATGGTTTACCGCTTTAAAGTATGGTTCGAAAACAACGATGAAGTGATTCGTTGGTTGGATATTAAGCCCTCTCAAACATTCTTGGATTTTCATAATGCCATCCAAGATGCCATTGGCTTCGATAAAAAAGAATTGGCCAGTTTTTATATTTCAGATGGCAAATGGAAACGAATGTTTGAAATCATGCTGGAGGATATGACCGACGGAGATGAAAACGAAGATGCTTTGCCGGTTGTTACCATGAATCAAGCCAAATTGCGCGATTATATTAACGACCCGCACCAACGTTTTATTTACGTTACCGATTATTTAGCTAATTGGACCCTTCTGATTGAATTGTTATCCATTGAAGAATCTTCGAAAGATTTAATATATCCTCGATTGTTCCGCTCTGAAGGCAAAGCACCTCGTCAACGTGAAGATAGCAAATTCAAAATGCTCGACGATAACGAATTTGATGCTCTAGCTGCTAAAATTTTAGCTTCCAAAGGAATCCAAAATGAACTTACTCAAGAGTTTTCGGAATTAGAAACCGATGCTACAGACGAAGATGATGATGACGAATTTGGAGTGGACGATGAAATGGAAGATGATTTAGGTTACGAAGATGAAATTCGCGAATAATAGCGAATCCTTTCCCCAAATCATACTAATTGGTGGTCCCACCGCCTCTGGAAAAACCCGTTTGGCCATCGATTGGGCAAAACAACTCAACACCGAAATTATTAATGCCGACAGTCGGCAGATTTACCAAGAATTGAACATCGGAGTGGCTCGTCCAACTCAGGAAGAACTCCATGAAGTTAAACACCATTTAATTGCTAGTCATTCCGTTCAATCTCCTGTAAATGCTTGGCAATATTCACAAGAGGCTCGTAAAATTGCAGCCGATTTAATTGAGCGGAATGGACACGTAGTAGTTTGTGGTGGTACGGGGCTTTACATGGATGCACTGGTCAACGGACTCGATGAGTTGCCCCTAATATCCCCCGAAAAAAGAGACGAATTGAATACCGTTTCAAAGATGCCTAATGGTTTGAATTTGTTGGTAAATCGATTACTTCAACAGGATAAAGAAGCGGAAAAATGGGTAGAATTGACCAATCCAGCCCGAGTAATTCGAGCGCTGGAGTTGGTAGAAACAACGGGAAAATCATTGGAAGCTCTTCGCTTAAATTCATCTCAAGCACCCGATCCGATTTCGTTTTCTTGGGGATGTTATGCGTTGGACTTAAATCGCGAGTATTTGTACAAAAGAATCAATCAGCGTGTGGATCAAATGCTGGAACATGGATTTTTAAAAGAAGCAGAATCGCTGTTTGAAAATCGACATTTGACTGCACTAAAAACCGTGGGTTATTCAGAACTTTTTAGTTTTTTCGAGGGACGTTTAGACTGGTCTTCCGCAGTAGATTTGATAAAACAAAAAACCAGAAACTACGCAAAACGCCAAATTACCTGGTACAAACACCATCTAAACACTGAATGGATTAACCCGTAAATCCGTCTGATTTTAAAATTCTTTCAGCGGAATTTCCCCCAAAAGCCAATTAAATTACATAAAATTGCATTTTTAAAATGAACGACGCACTAATTAGCCTTTTTACCCTTACCATTTTGGAAATTGTATTGGGTATTGACAACATTATTTTCATTACCATTTTAGCTGGGAGAGTTGACAAAGCAAAGCAATCGGCGGCTCGAAACTGGGGCTTAATCCTAGGCATGTTGGTAAGAATTCTTATGTTGATGGGTATCAACTGGATTCAAAAACAGGAACACCCTATATTTAGTGCTGCAGGACACGACTTTTCTGGAAAAGACATCCTGCTCATTTTAGGAGGATTGTTCTTGGTTTACCAAAGTGTTCATGAAATTCACATCAAAATGAAAGGTGAACCGTTGGAAAAACAAGAACGTGGAAAAGCCAAAGGTTGGACGGCAGTAATGCTTCAAATGGTGGTAATCAACGTGGTATTTAGTTTGGATAGTGTAATCACAGCTGTGGGTATGGCAGATCATTTGTGGGTGATGATTACCGCTGTTATTTTAAGCATGGGAGTAATGTTATTGGCAAGCAAACCCATTGCCGGTTTCGTTAACGACAATCCATCGGTAAAAGTATTGGCATTGGCCTTTTTAGTGCTTATCGGGGTATCCTTGTTGGGTGAAGGATTCGATCAAGAAGTCAATAAAGGGTACATTTACTTCTCTATGGCATTTGCATTTACCATTGAGATGATCAATCTTCGAATTGATAAAATAAACAGCAAGAAATAAGCTGATTATAAATCCGTAAATCGATATATATCTTCGATTTCGCTGGTGTGATCCTTCTCAACTACCGATTTCAATAATCCGGTTTCCATTTCATAAACCCAACCGTGAATAATGGGGTACTGTCGGTTTTGCCAAGCACGTTGCACCACCGAGGTTTTAATCAAATTATTAACCTGTTCAATGACATTGATTTCCACCATTTTATTTACTTTCTCAGTTTCATCTTCAATGGCATTTACCTCATGTTGATGATGGTAATAAACGTCTTTTAAATTGCGCAACCACTTATTTAATAAGTCAAAATTAGAATGTGTCATAGCTGCTTTCACGCCACCACATCCAGTATGACCACAAAGGATAATGTGTTTGACTTTTAAATGTGTCACTGCGTATTCTAAAACACTGAGCAGATTCAGATCTGTGTGAACTACTAAATTGGCAATGTTTCTATGTACAAATAATTCGCCCGGTTGGGCACCAATAATCTCATTTGCAGGTACCCGACTATCGCTACAACCAATCCACAAATATGCGGGACTTTGATCTTTAGCCAAATCACTAAAATACTCGGGATCTTGTCCTAATTTTTCACTTGCCCAAGCCCTGTTACACAGAAATAATTTGTCTTTTTCGTTCATTGTAGTGTTTTTTTTATTTTCTAGGGGATGATAATTCGGTTAAAGGGAAAATCCAATTTAAAGAATAAAATGTACTTATTTAGCCGAGAGAAATTAAAATTTGATGTCCTTTGTTTTTGAATACAAAAAGATTTCTCTTAAGCCAAATTCAAAATGCGTGATTTTAAATCATCGCGTTGTTTTTCGTTATGGAATTTACTTTGAACTACAATTCCTCGAGTACTGGATTGCTCGATGAAATCATTCAACACATCGGTTATATCGTTATCAATGAAGGTAGAATTCGAAAAATCCAATATCAAGGATGCTCCATCAGGAATTTGAACCAATTCTTTTCTTAACACCGACTTGTTCATAAATGTAACTTGATTATGAAACCTCAATAATAAGTTATTTTCAGAAGATACCATGCTAAAAGTTTTATGAAAATTGGATTTTAAAACGAAATAATATCCCAAAACCAAACCAATCGTAATTCCAATTAACAGGTCGGTGAATAAAATAGCAATGATGGTTCCCATGAAAGGAATTAAAGCATCCATACCCCGGGCTTTTTGCTCTTTTAACAAGCTGGGTTTGGCTAATTTATATCCCACAAAAGTAAGAATAGCGGCCAATGCAGACAACGGAATCAGATTGATTAAATGGGGTGCAAAAAGCACAAAAACCAACAACCACAAACCGTGAAAAATGCTGCTGTATTTGTTGGTAGCTCCGGCATTTACATTGGCTGATGTTCTAACAATTACAGCGGTAATTGGAAGAGCTCCAATAAGTCCAGCTAATGTATTTCCTATTCCTTGAGCAATTAGTTCTTTGTTGGGAGGAGAAACGCGTTTCAGGGGATCTATTTTATCACCTGCTTCTAAACTCAACAGCGTTTCGATACTGGCAATTAATGCAATGATAAATGCCAATTTCCAAACCATAAACTCTCCAATTGCACTCCAATACGGGGTGTGGAATTGACTGCCTAAACCTTGAATGGATGACACTATGCTGCCATCTCCTAAAACAGGAACATTAACCATGTGCTTGGGCTTAATGACCCACTGGGTTTGACCGTAATTTATCATCCATTGATTCACCAAAACACCCATAACTACAACAATTAATGGTGCCGGGAACCATTGAAAAATTTTATTCTTCTTAATTGCAGGTAACTCCCATGAAAATTGGATAATCAATCCCAAAATTCCAATCAATATAGCCGTAGGTGAAACTTTCTGAAAGGCGTAAAATAGTTCTGAAAGTGTATTGTGTCCGTCTTTTTGAATGAACTCTTCATCGCCAAAAGCTACTTTATCGTATCCTACTAAATGGGGAATTTGTTTCAAAATCATCATGATTCCAATTGCGGCCAACATACCTTTTACTACCGAAACGGGAATAAAATCAGCAATTACGCCCCATTTTAAAGAGCCGATGATCAATTGAAATATACCTGCCAGAATAACTACCAATCCAAATATGGCGTAAACGTTTTCTGAACTTATAACCGATAAATCTTTGTACGCGCCTTCAACTATTACAATTAAACCGGCTGCGGGACCTGAAACGCTTACATGACTCCCACTTAACGCTCCAACTACGATTCCCCCAAGCACACCTGCCATAATTCCTTGAATTACAGAAGCGCCTGAAGCCATCGCTACACCCATGCACAAGGGTAAAGCCACTAAAAAAACTACTAACGATGATGATAAATTCTTTACTAAGTTTAAGTGTGTCATATTTGATTAAATCTATTAATATGGGTCATAACCAAATTTAATAGATTCTCAAAAATACAAGTAAATTTGAAGATTATTTACAAATTGATTGTGTATTGCAAAAGAATTTGAATTGTTATTCTTATTTCTCGTCGAAGAACCAAATAAATTCGTCAATGCCATCTAAAGGCAGGGAATTAATATCCCAACGAAATCCAAATTTTAGCATCAGTTCAAAAATAAAAGTGCTTCTTTCCCAGGGTTTACTGGAATCAAAACCGGCATTTTTTAGCTGACTCAATTTGGTTAATTTCCGCGATAATTCATTTTCTCCCCATTCACCAGCTTTATAACTTTTAGAGGCTTGTCGCAAGCGTTTTATCATTTCTTCCTGCTCTTTTTTCACTTCTTTCAAGCTGGGATAACCTATAGAATGAAGTTGGGAACGAACCCCTTCCATTTGTTGATTCAATTGCTCAATTGCTTGATCCAATTGAAACTCATTTTCAAATGAATCCGAAATTATTTTCACTAGAGCCGATTCAGAGAGAAACAATTCTTCCTGACTTATTCCTATTTGATCCATTTTCTTCTGAGTAGCCGCAGTCATCAAAGCGGAACTCAACCGAAGTTGTAATCGAGGTACAGCCAATCCATTGGAGGAAATAACCGAAGGAACTTGCATCCAATATCTGAATTCAGCTGGACCGGCTACATAGACCACATTCGGCAACAAAGCTTGTTGATATGCGGGTCGCAAAATCACATTGGGACTAAATCGCTCGGGGTGTGCTTGTAGCTCCTCTATAAATTGTTCTTTACTCCAGGATTTTATAGAGTCCAATGCGGTGAAACGATCTTCCTTGAAATCAATTCTACGTCGAATTTTATACAACTGGGAAGAGGATTTTTCATGTGCATCTGAATTTTCATCTGCATTTTCAAAGTAAAACAAATGCGTATTTCGATGATGTACAGATGGTTGAATCTGAAGTGATTTTAATTCTTGAGATTGAGATTCAAACAAATCAAAATTCTTTCCATTGGTTTCACCTTGAAAAACCGATGAACCCAATTTTTTCAATTCCGAATCCATGGGATCCAAAACCAACAATCCCGAATCTCCAAACCATTCATTTACCAAACTCCGAGTGGCATCAGCCAAATTGGTAAATTTTAAATAATGCATCTTACATCCCTCCAAAAAATCGACCCAGGCCAATTCATGTGCGAAATCCGATTGCATTTGATTGATGATTGATACGATACCAGAGGTGGGCAGTTGTCCTACCGGAACTCCTTGTTTTGACAAAGGATATTCCCAAACATATTCCTTATTTAAAAACGGGATTCGAGCTATTTCTTCAAAATCGTGATCTTCTGTGGCCATCCAAAATACGGGTACGGCAGTATAATCGGGATATTTTTTATTGATTTCCCGAGCTGTTTGAATGGTAGATACGATTTTATTCCAAACGAATACCGGACCTAATAACGGATGAATCTGCTGTCCTGTTACCACCGTAACACTGTTGGAATTCAGCAACACATTCAAGTTTTCTTGTACTTCGAGGGATATACTCTCAGATCCCAAGTGTTCGTATTGTTTTGTCAATACATCGCGCAAAATTGCTCGTTTTTCTGGAGTAAAAAACGCTATATTTTGTTGAATAATGGGAAATAAGTCTGCTTGGATTCCCAAATTGGGTAATTTCTCGAAGGATTCAAAATGCTCCCAAGCCCATGTTTGTAATTGATTGTCTCTAAATCCACCTGGGGTAAAGCTCTTTTGAATTCGAATCATAATTATTTTATTGAATTATCAACTCTCCGGTTAAATCGTAATGCGATGCTGCCACTATTTTGACTTCTGCAAAATCGCCCATTCTCACGTAATTTCCATTAATTGGAACCCAAACTTCATTATCAACCTCGGGTGAATCAAATTGCGTTCTTCCCACAAAATGATCATTTTCAATTCGATCGAACAAGACTTTTTGAATGGTGCCAACTAAGGATTGATTAAATTGATAACTAATATCCATTTGTTGCTCCATGACGCGATTTGCACGCTCCTGTTTCTCTTCTTCGGATAAAACATCATCCAAACTATATGCATGTGTATTGTCCTCATGAGAATAAGTAAAAACGCCCAATCGTTCAAATTTTAATTCACTCAACGCCTCTAATAACTCGGTGGTATCCTCTTCGGTTTCTCCCGGATGTCCAACCAAAACAGTGGTACGCAGAGCAATTCCCGGTACTTGTTCTCGGATTTGTTGAATCAATTCCATAGTTCTGCGCTTTGTAATTCCCCGACGCATGGTTTTCAACACGTTATCCGTGATATGTTGAATCGGCATATCCAAATATTTTGCAATATTGGGACGTTCCGCCATTACTTTCAGCACATCCATTGGGAACTGAGATGGGTAGGCATAATGCAATCGTATCCATTCTAAACCTTCGATATCTGCTAATCGCGACATCAATTCCGCCAATTTTCGCTCCCCGTACAAGTCCAAACCATAGTAGGTAGAATCTTGAGCAATGAGCATAATCTCTTTGGTTCCATTTTTTACTAAATTCTGAACTTCCAGTTCCAATGCTTCGATGGATTTACTCACATGGTTTCCACGCATTAAAGGTATTGCACAAAATGAACAGGGACGATTACATCCCTCGGAAATTTTTACATATGCATAATGTTTTGGCGTAGTTTGTAAACGTTCACCGAGTAATTGGTGCTTATAATCGGCACCCACCGTTTTGAGAAGATTGGGAAGTTCCAATGTCCCAAACCAGGCGTCAACCTCTGGAATTTCGGACATCAAATCGTCTTTATACCGGTGGGATAAACAACCGGTAACATACAATTTTTCGAGTTGACCATTGGCTTTAGCTTCTGCAAAACGAAGAATGGTATCGATACTCTCCTGTTTAGCATTTTCAATAAACCCGCAGGTATTAATGATAACAATATCCGAATCATCCTGGTTGCTTTCGTGTTGTACATCGAATTCACTGGCTTTTAATTGAGCCATCAAAACTTCTGAATCGACAACATTTTTACTGCAACCCAATGTAATTACGTTGACTTTGGGTGTATTTATACTTTTGGTTCTCATACCGAGAAAATGGAATGAATGAAACTGGGTTTATCGAATAATTTTAGATCCTCTGCTTTTTCGCCAAGGCCAATGTATTTTACTGGAATATTAAATTCGTGACTAACTCCAATCACGACACCGCCTTTTGCTGTGCCATCGAGTTTTGTCACTGCTAAAGCATTTACTTGTGTAGCATTTGTAAATTCGCGAGCCTGTTCGAACGCATTTTGTCCGGTGGTTGCATCAATCACTAACAAAACTTCATTGGGTGCGTCGGGTTTAAATCGTTGAATCACACGTTTAATTTTAGCCAATTCGTTCATTAAGCCTACTTTATTATGCAAACGACCGGCTGTGTCAATGATAATCACATCCGCATTTTGTTCCACGCCTTTTTTAACTGCATCAAAAGCTACAGCAGCGGGATCGGCATTCATTCCGTGCGACACAATTTCCACACCTGCGCGATCTTTCCAAATATGCAATTGGTCAACAGCAGCAGCTCTAAAGGTATCGGCGGCACCTAATACCACTTTCAAACCGCTTTGTGCATAGCGATAAGCCATCTTTCCGATGGTAGTGGTTTTACCTACTCCATTAACTCCTACCACTAAAACTACATAGGGTTTACTGATTCCATTGAGTTGAAAATCTTGTCCTAAGTTTTTGGGGATTTCAGGCATAATTTCATCGGTAATTTCAGCCAACCAACGATTAAGATCATCGGGATTTTCGAATCCTTCTTCTTTAGCTCGGGCCTCCATTTTTTCGATGATTGCAACGGAGGTTTCCACACCAACATCGGAAGTTAATAATGCTTCTTCGAGTTCATCGAGAAACTCGGAATCGATTTTATTCTTACCTGTAAGTAATCGACCCAATTTACTCAAAAATCCAGTACGAGTTTTGTCGAGCGCTTGCCGCGTTTGATCAATTTCTTCAGGATTTGCGTTGGATTTCTTTTTGAACCAGTTGAACATAATAAATAGATAACAAAGTTGGTATTATTTGGGGTATAAAAAAAGCCCCTATTGGGGCTTTTTCAAGAATATCGTTGTGATTAACCCTTGGCTAAAACGTCTTTTACACGATCAGCTGTTACAATTTCTTCTTTAAAGGTGTAAGCACCTGATTTGGGGGATTTGATTGTGCGGATAACTTTAACCATTTCCACACCACCCTCTTTTTTCAATGTTGCAACTACTTTCTTAGCCATTATTTGATCTCCTTATGAACAGTTACCTTACGCATGTAAGGGTTATACTTTTTCAATTCAATACGCTGAGTGGTATTTTTCTTATTCTTGGTTGTGATGTAACGGCTCATACCTGCAACACCACTACCTTTTTGCTCTGTGCATTCCAATATTACTTGAACGCGATTGCCTTTTTTTGCCATGATTAGATTTTTCCTTTCTTAAACAGGTTATTCAAACAGGCTGCTACGCCTTTTTTATCAATGGTTTTGATGGTGCTTGTAGATACTTTCAATGTAATCCACTCACCAGTCTCCTCGATAAAGAATTTCTTCGTCTGTAAATTCGGATAGAATCTACGCTTGGTTTTCTTATTCGAGTGAGATACGCGATTACCTTTTAACGCTTTTTTACCAGTTAAATCACAAACTCTAGACATAGTTTTTGGGGTTGCAAATATAGTGAAACAATTCGAATTATCAAAAAGGATTAAAAATTAAGTTCATTTTTTGGGATATTTTTGATGACCACTGCAAATATCAACATCCACATCCCGGCTTGGCGCTCCAAAATACTCTCAAACATGGATGCCACAATCAAACACGCTAACAAAGCAAAAACGAACCAGAGCTCAGAATGGGCATTGTTTCTGCCGTCATTAAGTTTCCAGTTCAATGGTTTTTCTACTGAATCTGTGAT
>CAMDDG010000037.1 GCA_945890895.1 Chitinophaga pinensis
AATACCTGCTTCAGTTGAAGGGATTTCATTATCCACCTTATCCGTGGCAATTTCTACAATAGGTTCGTCTTTTTCAACGCGTTCACCTACATTCTTCAACCAGCGAATTACAGTTGCCTCCGTGATACTCTCACCCATTTTAGGCACTAAGATTGGTTTTTCTGCCATAATAAATTGAAATGCAAAGTTCGTGATTTTTAACCTTATGTACAAATAATGCCAAAAATCAACAGCTCCTTATTGAATAAATGAACGTTAATTGTTTACGAATTCCACAATTTATTCGTCTAAATCATTGGATTCCATATTGATTTTAAAAATAGATAACAATTCCTTAACTTGTTCTTTTTTAATAAAATCGAATGACTTATCGTAAGCATGATATAAATTTCGATACATTCGGATCAAAATTTGCTCAGAATCGCACGGTTGATAGTAAGATGATTCCGGTTCCACTTTGATCGTTTTTAAAAATGCATCTATGCTATCTACTGAAAAAATTTGTCCTTTTGAAAATGGATTAATATAAAATAACACACTTTTTACTTCTTGAATCTTGAGTTCATATTGATTATATACCCCATCCCAGTTGGGCTCAGCATTCATTCTACAATATGCCAGCACAAAGTGCTGAGGCAAATTCACACCAAATACAGGAATTCCTAACGCTTTAGCCACAGTTGAGTACAAAACGGCTAAACTAATTGGATTCCCCATCTTGGTTTCTAATACACGATTTACAAGTGAATTGTCCGGTGAATGATAGTTATTCGAGTTGCCTTTAAACTGATAAATTTCAAAAAATAAGTGGTTTAAAATTTGAATTTGATCCAACGGATTCCTCACTTTAGATAATTTAACCCATGCATCTATTCTCAATTGATTTAAATGCGCTAGCATCATACCCTCAGTTAATCCTGGAAACTGAATTCGTGTGGCTAATATCCATGCTTGAAAATCCGTTTTAGACGGTTCCTCCTTCCAGTGAATTATATCCTGACTCAGTTTTTGAAATTGTATCTTCTGAATAATGTCTTCCAACAGACCTGCATGATCCGGAAATGTGCCATGCAACCATAAATCTTCCAATTGTGAAAGAATTTCATAACCCTTAAACAGCAGTCGACTTTCCACAATTTCCACAACTTCGGGATCAGAATCATCCAAAAGTTGCACCAATGAATGCAATTCTGAATCCGTAGTCATGAATATTACTTTTTAGTCGATTTAGTTGTTGATTTAGAAGACGATGTACCTGATTTTTTAACAGGTGATTTTTTAACGGCTGTTGCAGTTTTTTCCTTAGTTGCTGTCGTTTTTTTCTTTGCAGCACCTTTTTTAGTTGGAGCCGATTTGGATTGAATTTCCAGAATTTGATCGTAAGTGATTTCATCGATTCCTACCCCTGCTGGTAATTTCAAATTCTCCTTCCCAAATTTGATAAATGGTCCGTATCGACCCGTTTGAATGGTAACATCTTCATTTTCGGGAAACGTTCTAAGGATTTTCTTTAAATCATCCTCCAACTTCTTTTGAACCAGTTCAATCCCTCTTTCTAACGACAAATTCAATGGATCTTCCGCTTTGGGTATACTGACAAATGTGTTTTTGAATCGCACATAAGGACCATACATGCCTTTTCCAACAATCAACTTCTCTCCAGAATACTCACCTATTTCAAACGGAAATGCTTTTTGTCCACTTTGTTCTTCAATCATATTGAACAACATTTGTGAATTCAGCTCCATAATATTTAAATCATTAGGCAAATTTATGTATCGATCGCCCCACTTTACATACGTTCCATATCTACCTGTCCCTACTTTAACAGGAAGATCTTTGTATTCTAGTTCTTGAGTAAATAGCGCAATTAACTTTAGTGCATCTTGTAAAGTTATGGTTTCCAATCGTTGGGTTGACAATAAACTAGCGAATGCTGGAGTTTCAGTTTCTTCTCTAGAGCCCAATTGAACGATGGGTCCGTACCTACCCATCCGTGCAATCACGGTCATTCCAGTTAATGGATCTTTACCCAATTCACGTTCACCTGAAATGATGTTAGACGATTCATTCACTTTATCTAAAGTTGATTGAAATGGACCATAAAATTCTTCCAACATTTTTTGCCACCCTTTTAATCCGTTGGCAATTTCATCGAACTCTTTTTCAACTGCTGCTGTAAATCCGTAATCCAAAATATTATTGAATTTAGAAGATAGAAAGTCAGTAACAATCATTCCTATATCTGTTGGGAATAATTTATTTTTTTCTGCTCCAAAATTTTCAGTAACCGTTGATTCTGAAATTACATCATCTTTTAGATGCAATTGAATTACCTCTCTTTTAGACGCGGGTCGAGATTCTGATTGGATATACCCTCGTTTTTGGATGGTTTGAATCGTTGGTGCGTATGTTGATGGTCTACCGATTCCCAATTCTTCTAATTTTTTCACAAGACTTGCTTCGGTATATCTGGGTGCATGTTTTGTAAATTTTTGAGCGGCTAAAGTTTCTTTATTTTTTAGATCCTCTCCTATTTTAACTGCTGGTAACATACCTGCTGTTTCATCACTTTCCTCATCGTCGGTGCTTTCTAAATATACTTTCAGAAAACCTTCAAACTTCAAAACCTCACCTTCGGCTTTGAACTTTAACCCATTATTCGAATTTGAAATTGAAATAATCGTTTTTTCTAATTCCGCACGCGACATTTGTGATGCAATCGATCTTTTCCAAATCAATTCATACAATTTTTTCTCTTGAGGTGTAGTTCCAGCGCTGTGGTTATTGAAATAAGTAGGACGAATTGCTTCGTGTGCTTCTTGAGCGTTGTCTGATTTTGTCGAAAAATTTCTAGGATTTGAGAATGGAGAACCGTATTCATTTAGAATTTCATTTTTGGCTCCTTCGATAGCTGTTTGAGATAAATTCACAGAATCGGTTCTCATGTATGAAATAAAACCATTTTCATACAATTTTTGAGCAATTTGCATGGTTCTAGCCACATCATACCCCAATTTGCGCGATGCTTCTTGCTGGAGTGTTGACGTGGTAAATGGAGGTGCGGGGTTTCTATATGTTGGTTTAACTTCAATGTTATCCACTTTAAATGAAGCTCCTTTCAATTCGTTTAAAATCGATTTTGCTTCTTCCAGTGTTTTACATTTTTTATCCAATTCTGCTTTTAATACCTTACCCAATGCAGTAAAAAACTCTGCGCTAATTCTAAAATCAGATTGGGAATTAAATGCATTAATTTCTCTTTCCCTTTCTACAACTAAGCGTACAGCAACCGATTGGACCCTACCGCCACTTAAACGATTTGCTTGAGCTTGTACTATATTTTGCCATAAAGTTGAAGATAAGCTATATCCAACAATTCGGTCCAAAACACGACGTGCTTGCTGTGCATCGACCAAATGATTATCAATTGTTCTTGGATTTTGAACTGCTTTTTGGATAGCAGGTTTGGTAATTTCATTAAAAACAATTCGCTTTGTATCTACTTTTTGAAGGTTTAAAACTTCAAACAAATGCCAAGAAATGGCTTCTCCTTCACGGTCCTCGTCCGTTGCTAACCAAACGGTATCTGCTTTTTTCACTAACCCTTTCAACTGACTTACCAGTTGAGCTTTATCTGGTGAAATTTCGTATTTGGGTTTAAAACCGTTTTTTATATCTATGGCATCTTTCCCGTCAGCCAAATCACGAATATGTCCCTTACACGAAACCACAGTGAAATCTGCACCGAGAAATTTCTCAATGGTTTTGGCTTTTGCAGGTGACTCAACTATTACGAGGTTCTTCATTCAATTTTTTTCGCAAAAATAAGTGGTTATTGTTCAGAAATTCAAAAGTTTTATTCGTTTCCGAAAACAATAGCTCGTGTAAACGAGCCATTGGAATTTTCTACTTTTAAATAATACAATCCAAAATTTCTATTGTTTGGTGCTTCGATTTTAAATTCATGTTCTCCAACATTCAAATCTCCCTTAAAGCAAGTTTGAACCAATCTACCTTGAACATCAAACAATGAAATCTGGGTGTTCTCCATCGGAATAGACGTTTCAAACGACAAATTTGTTGCGCCAACAGCAGGATTAGGTTTTAATTCTACTTTCATTTGACTTTCATCAAACAAATTATTACCAGCATACCATTGAGACATATTAATGTTGTCAATATAAACTGGATTTCCACCGCCACTTAACACATCAATTCTAAATATTGCATTTTTAGCCGTTCCATATCCCAAGCTACTCAAGGAAGCAAGACCTTGACGTTTCCATTCAGTTTTTGAGGTTGGTTTAAAATTACTTGCATAGGGTGCAGAAACACTATATGCCAACGCAGACCCAGTTCTTTCCCAAATCTTTTCGAATGTACCACCACAATCTGTAGAAATGTATAATCTCATGGTTTCGGACACATTTGCATTGGGTTGAACATACGAACAATAAAATGTAAATTTAGGTGTTGTTCCTGTGGGTATTTGAGAAATATCAAAGCTTTTTGTGGTGAAGGAATACACCACTCCGGGAGTGGACCCTGTTGTTATGTTGGCCACATAGCTTTTTGAACCTGTGTAAGCCGCATTTTGTGTAACTTGAAAACGAGTGGCTGTAGGTGACTGATGTACAAAACCGCTAACTGTTGTTGGATCACCATTTTCAAATCCTTCCTCAAAAGAAGGTTGCCCTTGAGATACAGAAGGCAATATAGTTAAATACCCTGTTTTCGAAATGGAATTTGTTCCGAAAGCATTTTGAACCGTTAAAGCTACTTCATAAGTTCCAGGGGTTTGATATATTACTTCTGGGGATTCTAAAGTAGAAGATGGAGTGGCAGCACCCTTAAAGGTCCATGATCTAACCGTTGGAATTCCTTTGCATGATAAATCATAAAATTTAATGGTTTGTCCCGCACAAGCAACTTGATTGGAAGCTGTAAATTCTGCGATGGGTGCCACATTTTGACCATTAACTCCCGTAGCTAACAGGTTAGAAGCAGCAACATTTGAATTACGAGGAGAACGAGTTAAATAATAATTCATAATGTCAATTTGCTGAAACGTAAAAGCAGCCATGCATTTACCATTAGAATAATCCATATAGTTTTCCCACATATCAGGCAGGTTTGGAGAATCCGTAGAACACGAATTTCCATTAGCTGGACAATTTGCATTGGTAAACGTTCCTTCTACGGGAGGGGTATCATCGCAATTATCGCCATCTGCACAACCACCTTGAAATGTATGAAATAAACCTAACCAGTGGCCTACTTCATGGGTCAAGGTTCTTCCATCGTCCGTTCCAGCAGCTGTTCCAATACTTCCTACACGATCATGGCGTATAACAATACCGTCGCGGGTAGAGCCGCCTGTTGCAAAAGGAAATACCGCATATCCTAAAACGGTACCGGTACCGCTTCCTTCGGTAATGTTTGTAACTACCCAAACATTTAAGTACTTCTTATAATCCCAATATGCCAATTTTTTAACGGGTTCACTGGTCATATCCATATCAACACCTTGAGGAGAATAAATTCGATTCACACCGTCGAAACACTTACCATTCGGATCTATTTTTGCCAATTCAAATTGCATATCGGCGGAACCAGCAACGTTGGTAAATGCGGCTCTCAAATTCTTTTTGTTTGCATTTGTATATGAATAATCTTCATTTAAAATTCTAATTTGATCTAAAATCTGCTCTCGTGAAATATTTTCAGGACCACCGGTATGAATCACATGAAACACCACCGGAATCTTGTATTTGGTTGCTCTTTTTTCAATACTTTTCGTTGCACGAATTGATTTAATCTCCTGATTGGAAGATAATTCACGACTTTTGATATTGGGATCTTTTGCCAACTGTTGTTGGTAGTATAAATCGGTACCACATGAATGTTGTGAATAACCTATATGAGTGCTCAAAATAAACCCAAGAATCAGTACTAACTTTCTCATCTCAACTGCAAATAACGAAGAAACCAATCGGTTTATAAAGATTTAAATGTAAAAAACATTCCATCTTTTGGATCTTTTTCGGACTGACTTACCAAAATACGATTGAATTTGAGCTGTGGATTGAGCTAAAACGGGAGAAAATGCATTTTTGAAATGTAGCAGTTGAATTCCATAGTATTTCTGTGTAATGGCAATGATATCAAAGCGTATTTCTTTAGTTGTTGGAAACAGTTTGTTGTATTCATTAGCACAAATTGATATCGATTTCTTTTTATCTGTATTTACTTTGTTTTCAGGGGTTAAACTGAGTGATGATTTAGATTTGTTTTTTTCTGAATAATGAATTTTGGATTTTTCTACAACTCTGGATTTCACTTCGATGAAAATCCTAAAATCTAAAGATTCTACAATAATGTCTAATTCCTTATGTCCAAAATACCAATTGGAAGTTAATAACAAATAGCCATTTTGCAATAAATATTGTATTGCAAGTTCCTCTGCCATTTTACCTGTAACTCGCTTGTTTTGAATTGATTTTTCATTTAAAGATTCCATGAGGTTGTTTAAAGTTTCAAACAAAAATACCTCAGTGCGTTTATGTTCCTTCAGGATTACCCTATTTTTGCGGGATGAATTTTTGCGAAATTCACCAATTACAACTCGAAAACTACGCTTCAACTTGGGAAAAACAGAAAATGATTTTTCAATCCATGATTGATCAAAAGCGATTGGGTGAAATTCCGATGAATCACATCATCCCCGTAGAACATACTCATGTGTATACATTCGGAAAACATGCAAAACAAAATCATTTGCTCATTGCGCAAGATTTTTTGGCTTCCTTGGGAGCAGAAACGTTTGAGATTGAACGTGGCGGAGATATTACCTATCACGGTCCTGGTCAATTGGTTGTGTATCCGTTGTTGGATTTAGAACAAATTGGTATTGGATTAAAAGACTATGTAGCCGGAATTGAATCGTCCATTATACATGTGTTAAAACATTACGGAATTCAAAGCGGAATAATAAAGGATCGAGTTGGAGTTTGGGTGGATATTGGAAAACCCAACGAGCGAAAAATAGCAGCCATTGGTATAAAAAGCTCACGGTATGTAACTATGCATGGTTTAGCGTTGAATGTGAATACCGATCTAAGCATGTTTCAACATATTGTGCCTTGTGGTATTCCTGATAAAGGAGTTACCAGTTTGAAAATGGAATTAAACGAAGAAATTCCACTGTTTGAAGTAAATCAGTTACTCACCACAGAAATGTGTCGTATTTTTGCACTACAAACAAAATGAAAAAGTCGAATTACATCTTATTAGGCATTTTAGCCGTTTTCTTGATTTTTGGAGGTTACGGCTGCAACAGTTACAACTCAATGGTTGATTTGGACACAGACGTTGAAGAATCCTGGTCTAACGTGGAAGCGCAATATCAAAGAAGAGCTGATTTGATCGAGAAATTAGCGAAAGTCGTTGTAAAAGCTGCAAAAACAGAGGAAAATATCCTCAAAGAAGTTGTTGAAGCCCGAGCTTCTGCTACAGGTATAAAAATTGATCCGAGTAATTTAACTCAAGAGCAATTGGCCGCTTTTGATGAACAACAGGCTCAATTAAATTCTAAGTTAAATAGCAGCTTAAGTAAATTGATGGTAGTAGTGGAAAAATACCCGGATTTAAAATCAATTCCACAGTTTGCTCAATTGAAAGATGAAATATCTGGCACTGAAAACCGAATCAGTACAGCTCGTACTGATTTCAACAAAGCCGTTGCTAATTACAATAAAAAAGTTCGTCGTTTCCCAGGTAATATCGTAGCATCCATGTTTGGATTTGAAAAACGAGATGGGTTCAAGTCTAAAAGTGGAAGCGAAAACGCACCTGATTTAGAAATAATGGATTAATTATGTTTGAGCGATTTAAACGTTTAAATAAATTTTCATTAGCGGGTCAAATTCAATCTGAAAAGATTGTGTATGCCATTCAATTAGCCGAAGAACAAACTTCCGCAGAAATTCGAGTGCATTATACCACTTGTATGTCTAACGATGATGTATTAACCGAAGCAAAAAAAACGTTTGAATCCTTAAAAATGCATACCACTCAACAAAGAAATGCTGTGCTTATTTTTTTACGTTTAAGAACGAAAGAAATTGCCATTCTTGGTGATATCGGAATCCATCAACACGTCGGAAATGAATTTTGGACTGCAGTAAAAGAAGAAGTCATTCATACAATTAAACAAGACAATGTTTCCGAAGGTATCGTAAAGGGATTGGAAATTATTGGTAAACAGTTAAGTATCTTTTTCCCTGCATTAGATGAAAATCCCAATGAACTTTCAAATGAAGTAACATTTCATTAAACTCTATACTCTATTAATCCTTTTAGCGCGATCAAATTGAAATCAATCAACATGTACACCATTACTAATAACCAACCATTGATGAAAAATCAATGGTTTTTATTGTTGTTCATGTTTTTGGGTTTCTCTTTAACAACCAACGCTAAACAAACGCCTCTGAAATACTCCAACTACGTAAATGATTATGCAGGTGTTTTAAGTGGCCAAGAGTTGGAATACTTAAATAAACTATTCAAAGAATTTGAAGATTCTGTTGGTGCTCAAATAGCCGTTGCTATTGAAAATACTACCGGTGGCTACGACGCTTTCGATCGCGCCATGTTTATTGTTCGCGATTGGAAGGTCGGACATGACGGCGTTAATAACGGCATACTCATTTATTTAGCCGTTGAAGATAAAAAGTATTTTATTGTTACGGCAGATCAAACACAAGGTGTTCTGACCGACGCCGTTTGTGGTGAAATTGGTCGAGACATTCTGAAACCCTATTTAAAACGAAAAGAATATTTCTCAGGAATTAGAGAAACCGCTTATGAGTTAGCTTCCGCGTTGGGAGATGAATTCAAAGGTAGAGTTCATAAATCCAAAAAAGATCGAACTCCTAAAATTCTGTTCCCCATTTTATTTTTTATCTTGTTCTACCTCCTGTTTATTCGTCGAGGCGGTGGTGGTGGATTCAATCGACGGGGTTTTTATACACCTCCCATATTTTGGGGTGGTGGATTTGGTTCGGGTTGGAATTCGAATTCGGGTTCCGGTTTCGGGGGATCTGGGGGCGGATTCGGTGGATTTGGAGGTGGCGGCGGCTTCAATGGTGGCGGTGCCGGTGGAAGTTGGGATTAGGTTGTTTCTGGCAATTATATATATTACCTTTGCAAATTCATGAAAATAAAGACTTCTGATATTCACCAACCGGATGAAAATCAACCCAAAATTGAAGTCATCGGTGCCAGAGAACACAATCTTAAAAACGTAGATTTAACTATTCCACGACAAAAATTGGTGGTGTTTACTGGTTTATCGGGGTCGGGAAAAAGTAGCTTGGCTTTCGACACACTGTTTGCCGAAGGACAGCGAAGATATTTGGAGAGCTTTTCTGCGTATGCACGTCAATTCATTGGAAACATGAAGCGACCCGATGTTGATAAAATTAAAGGCCTCTCCCCCGTTATCGCCATTGAACAAAAAACCGTTTCCAGAAATCCTCGTTCTACGGTGGGTACCGTAACTGAAGTATATGATTTCTTGCGTTTGTTATTTGCTCGTGCTGGAGAAGCTTTCAGTTATCAAACCGGTGAAAAAATGGTCAAATTTTCAGAAGAACAGATTTTTGAGTCCATTTTAAACAGTTTCGAAAATCAGAAAATTACCCTAGCCGCTCCTGTAATTAAAGGGAGAAAAGGACATTATCGAGAGTTATTTGAGCAAATTAAAAAGAAGGGTTTCTACAAAGTTATTGTTGACGGCGAAATCCAAGATATTACTCCTGGAATGATGCTCGATCGATACAAAATTCATGATATTGATATTGTAATTGACCGACTGGAAATAAAAAGTGCATCTCCCCAGCGTTTGAATGATAGCTTGAAAACGGCTTTAAAAGTTGGTGAAGGCTATATCATCGTTATTGCATCCAATCACGTTCGTCATCCCTATTCAAAGTTTTTGATGGATCCCAAATCGGGATTAAGTTATCAAGAACCCCAACCCAATTCATTTTCATTCAACTCACCTTATGGTGCATGCGAGGAATGTGAAGGTTTGGGAATAAAATCAGAAGTTAATGTTGATTTTATTATTCCCGATAGAAGTAAATCCATCAATAAAGGGGGAATTATTCCTGTAGGGGAATTACGAGAAAATTATACATTCAATCAACTTAGAGCACTTTCAAAGCAAATGGGTTTTTCATTAGCCGATCCTATTTCTAAATTATCTAAAGAACAACTGAATGCTATACTATATGGGTATTCTGAACCCTTGGAAATAGTTACTACCGGTGCAGATGGAAAAAAACGATCGTATGAATCGAATTTCAAAGGAATTATTAAAATTATTTCTGAAAGTTATTTCGAGTCAGACGATGAAAAACTGCAACAATGGGCCGAAGAATTCATCCATGAAGTAAATTGTCCAGTGTGCAATGGAGCAAGATTGAAAACAGAATCCCTCCATTTCAAAATTGCCAACAAGAACATTGCTGAATTGGCATCTATGAATATCAACCACTTACATGATTGGTTAAAAGAAGTAGATAATCAGTTAACTGACCGACAATTGACTATTGCCACCGAATTAAAAAAAGAGATTGTTAATCGATTGTCGTTCTTAGTGGGAGTTGGATTGGGATATCTTACATTGAATTCGCCAGCAAAAACATTATCTGGTGGAGAAGCTCAGCGAATTCGTTTGGCTACTCAGATTGGTTCCAAATTGGTTAATGTACTGTATATTCTTGACGAACCTTCAATAGGATTGCACCAACGAGATAACGAAAAACTGATTCAGAGTTTGATGGAACTTCGTGACCTAGGAAACAGTGTTTTAGTAGTAGAACACGACAAGGACATGATGTTAGCCAGTGATTGGTTGGTGGAAATTGGCCCTTTAGCAGGTGCCAGAGGCGGACAAATTGTTGCGAGCGGAACCGTGGATCAATTTAAACAATCATCAACCGTTACAGCGCAGTATTTGAGGGATGAAATCCGAATTGACGTCCCCAAAAATCGAAGAAAACCTGGAGAAGAATACATACGATTAAAGGGTGCAAAAGGAAATAATTTAAAAGGTGTTGATTTGAATTTACCTTTGGGATGTTTTGTTGCTGTAACGGGTGTAAGTGGTTCAGGAAAATCATCATTGATTAATGAAACTCTGTTCCCATTGGCGCATTCAAAGATTTACAATTCGCACTATAAAGTACTTCAACACGATTCAATATCTGGTTTGGAATTGATTGATAAAGTGATCCGAATCGATCAAAGTCCAATTGGTAGAACCCCTAGGAGTAATCCGGCAACTTACGTAGGAGTTTTCCAAGAAATCCGGAATTTGTTTGCTAACTTACCCGAAGCAAAAATTCGTGGTTACAAACCCGGTCGTTTCTCATTTAATGTAAAAGGTGGACGATGTGAAGGTTGCGGTGGTGGAGGCAGAAAGGTAATTGAAATGAATTTTCTACCGAATGTAGAAATTGAATGCGATGTTTGTCATGGTAAACGTTATAACCGTGAAACGCTGGAAGTTCGCTACAAAGGAAAAAGCATTTCGGATGTGTTAGATATGCCGGTAAGTCAAGCAGTGGAGTTTTTTGATTCCATTCCCTTGATTCTTCGAAAAATCAAAACCATGCAGGATGTAGGTTTAGGATACATCACACTCGGACAAAGTAGCACTACCCTGTCTGGTGGGGAAGCACAACGCGTTAAATTGGCTACTGAATTAAGCAAGCGCGACACGGGTAAAACCCTGTATATTTTGGATGAACCCACTACAGGATTGCATTTTGATGACATCAAACAATTACTGAGCGTACTTCAAGAATTAACCGATAAAGGGAATACCGTATTGGTAATCGAGCATAACTTAGATGTAATTAAAGTAGCAGATTGGATTATCGACATTGGACCTGAAGGAGGAAAAAATGGGGGAACCATTTTAGGAGAAGGTACACCTGAAAAAATTGCGAATCTAAAAGAAAGTCACACTGGCCGTTTTTTAAAATTAGAACTGTAACTCGTATTTCAACTAATTAAAGCCGAAATTTGGGACTTCTAATATTGGGATTTCTAACATTGGGACTTCTAATATTGGGACTTCTAATATTGGGACTTCTAATATTGGGATTTCTATAATTTACGGGTATTTGTATGATCTATTGGAGGAATACGTGGATTCCTTTTTTGAAGGCAAATTATATATGAATTTATAATAAAAGAGCCGAAATCCATATTAGATTTTCGGCTCTTTTGTATAAAATCTGAATGGTAGAATCCAGCTTTAGGATTTGGGCTTTTTAATTGTAACTGGAGGGGTTGAAATTCCAGGAAATGATTTAATTGGGGGCTTTGCGGAAGTACCCTTAGGCAATTTTACTCCACTACCCACACCGATTCCTGAACTCGTTCCAACGCCTATAGATCCACCAGGTAAAACAATACTTCCACCTGTAGTACTATTGCTTCCGCCTACATTAATGCCGGAACCGGTTCTAACAGATCCTCCAGATGAACCATTACTACCACCATAAATTAATATATTGGCTCCTGAGTTGGTCTTGTTGGTAGTCGTAGAAGTTGAAGTTTCTGAACCTGTTACAGGACTATCCACTTTTGATTTTGAACTTCCTATTCCAGAGGTACTGGTATTTACGCTGCTGTTGGAATGGGTGTTACTACCGCTATTTGTATTAATGTTGCTGTTATTTGTGGGAACATTTGGTGTAATCGTAGATTGCGGTAGACAAGGGCAAGGACAAGGGTTGTTTACTGTATTTTGCTGATAGGTATTTTGTTGAGTTGTAGTCGTAGTATTATTTTCATTCACAGCTTCTAAATACGCAATGGTGGTATCGCGAGCAGGAACAATTTCCTTACGCTCTCTTTCATGTCCCCCAAGATCAAAGAGGAAACCAATTTTAAATGTCTCGGTATTGTAGTTAACGGATTTGGAATTTTCTGAATATGCCAAACCATTGAATTTACTTCGAGTGATATCTGTAATATTGATATTGTTTCCGAATCTTCGCTCATAAGACGCAACCATACTTACTCCTGGAGCAAGTCTTACACGCACCCCCATTTCTGGAGACCAATAAAGCGTTGCTGAGTTTCTAACGTCGGTTGATCCTGAGGTTTCATAGTCAACCAATTCAATATATGATTGAGTGTATTGATTGGTAGAATAAACGGCGAATCCACCGTGAATCCCAATAAACGGATAAATTCGACCTAATGCATACTCGTATCGCAACATACCTGACATATTGAACGCCATGGTTTCCAACCGCGTAAAACCGCTGTCTTTATTGATAGTACTTAATTCTACATTGTTTTTATTTCCTCTTCTGAAATGGCTAAATCCCATATCAATTCCCCAATTTATACGACCTGCTGGAACCACTCGTTCAGGATGAAGTTTACCTAAAAAGTAAATATTAAAACCAGAGGAATTCTCTAATTGTCCGAGTGAATCCCAAGATAAGTCGTTTAAAACATTATTATTCCAATCGTTTTGCAAAAACGATTCATTGGAATAATCCAATCCCAGTGCATAATTGGAATAATGATACTTATCTATATACTCGTATCGATATTGAGCGGGATAATGTTGATTGAACGTTTTTTTGCGATATTTCACGCCGTTGATCATTGTGTCGTAAGGCACATTCGAATTAACTAAAGTTGAGGTGGTAATTACCGAATTCCCAGAAACCGCTTTATTCGATGAGGTTGTGCTAGTAGAAGTTGTTACGGGATTGTTGGTTGAAGAGGATGTTGATTTACTTTCGATTGAAGCCGAGGTTGACGCATTGGTTTTGGTCTTAGCTGGATTTGATAAAACCGGGGTTGTTTGTGCAGTGAGTGTGGTAACGGGTAAATACGTTGAAAATGCCAACAACCAGATTACTGAATTTTTTAGATTTAAATTATTCATGCAATTTCAAATTTTAAATTTTGAGTTGCGTTAAAATTGAACTAAAAATCCAACAATAATGCAAACACATCCCCTACAACAAGAAAATTAAAAGTATCCCCCAAGAACATTGAAAATTCTTTGTTGAATTTATTGTGTATTTTTGCAACCTTAATTGTATGTCGTTATTTGCAGTTAGTCCCATCGATGGACGTTATCACCGTGCTACTCAGGATTTGAAGGAGTATTTTTCTGAAGGTGCTTTAATTAAGTACCGAATTAAAGTTGAAATAGAGTATTTATTGGCATTATCGCACGTTTCTTTGAAGGGATGGGATTTTGGCATGTTGTTAGATAAAAGTGTTGAACTCAGAAATTGGGCAAATAATCTATCCGAAAACGAGTTACAAGCGGTAAAAGAAATTGAAAAAACCACGAATCACGACGTTAAGGCAGTTGAATATGCCATTAAAAACAAATTGGATGAATTTGGACTTGGATATTATAAAGAATTGGTTCATTTTGGATTAACATCACAAGACATTAACAACACGGCCATTCCATGGAGTTTGAAAGATGCCATGAATAATGTAATCCTACCCAAACTTTCACGAGTTGTAGAGTTATTAGAATTGCAATCCGAAACGTGGATGAATCAACCGATGTTGGCAAGAACACATGGTCAACCGGCATCTCCCACCAATTTAGGAAAGGAATGGTACGTATTTGTGGCACGTTTAAAAGGTCAAATGCTTCCCCTGAAAAACATACCCTACAAAGCTAAGTTTGGAGGTGCTACAGGAAATTTCAACGCCCATCAAGTGGCTTTTCCTGAAATTGATTGGATTTCGTTTGCCGATAATTTTGTTTCATCTCAATTGGGTTTATCAAGAAGCCATTTTACTACTCAAATCGAGCCCTACGACAGTTTAGCTGCTCAAATGGATGCTTGGAAACGAATAAATAACATTTTTATTGATTTTTCGAGGGATGTTTGGACCTATATTTCCATGGATTATTTCAAACAAAAAATCAAAGAAGGTGAAGTTGGGTCTTCTGCAATGCCCCACAAAGTAAATCCTATTGATTTTGAAAATGCGGAAGGCAATTTAGGTGTTGCGAATGCAATTTTAGAACATTTAGCTTCCAAACTTCCGATTTCTCGCTTACAAAGAGACTTAACGGATAGCACTGTTCTAAGAAATATTGGTGTTCCTTTTGGACATATAATGATTGCTCTTTCCAGTTTGGAAAAAGGGTTGGATAAATTGATTTTAAATGCCGATCAAATCAACGAAGATTTAGACAATAACTGGGCAGTAGTTGCCGAAGCAATACAAACGGTTTTAAGACGGGAAAAATATCCCAATCCATATGAAGCGTTAAAGGCATTAACACGCAAGAATACAAAAATTACACAATCTGGAATTCAAGAGTTTATCGATCAATTGGAAGTAGATCAAGAAATAAAAAATGAACTTAAAAAAATCACTCCACACAATTATACAGGCGTTTTCCCGCAAAAAACGAATTATTAAAATTGCTGGGATTATCGTTGCATCGCTATGGGTATTAAGCATAGTGATTTGGATGATTTTTAGAGGAAGTATTGCACACTGGGGATTTTCAAAAGTACAAGCAAAACTCAATCAAAAAGGTATGGATTTATCTGTATCTAATATTGAATTCGAAGGTATTTTTGGTATCCGATTGGAGAAAGTGAATTTACAAAGAAGTGCTCCTCCTCGACCTGTACCACGGTTTTTTCATAGTGATTCATTAAGTTTTTCATTGAATTTATGGAGAACTATTTTTAAAGGCATAAGTATTCAAAACTTGCATTTATCTGGCACTAAGATTTATTATTACGATTCAGCTGGTGTTAAAAACATCGAATTTAAACGTGAAAAGCAATCCGATGAATCCCAAGAAAAAGACGGCGGATCCATATTAAGTACCGTAAAGGATTTGATTGCTAAAATGCCCAGTGATCTATTAATTCAACGTTTTTCGGTTATCGCACAAGACTCCAATAAGTTTTACCGTTCTTCCATCCCACATTTAACTTACAACAACAAGGAACTAAACGGTACGGTACATTTGGTTAACAACGGTATTACCAGCCATTGGAAAATAGAAGGTCGATTGGATAAAAAAACCCTTGAAGGGAAATTAAAAGTGAATTCAATAAATTCTCAGAATATTATTTCTGCTTTTGGGGGAACATTTGCCATGAAGAGCGGTGAGTTTGAAATTACTGACCTATCTGAATTGGGTTCGGGTTTTAGTTTGGAATCTGACGGTGTTATATTAGGTATGATGGTGAATCACCGAAGAATTGCAGATACTTCTGTCTTTTTCCAAAATCTATCTTGCAAAACAAAAATCAATTGGAAAGATGAGCAAATTGAACTGGATTCAAATTCAGAATTCAAACTAAATAAATTAACCATGTTTGCAGGCGGTTTATACAATTATTCGGCATCACCGAAGTATAAAATATTGTTCAAAATCCCTGAAACTTCTGCCAATAATTTCTTTGGTTCACTTCCTCTGGGATTATTTCCAAATACAGCAGGTATAAAAGCCAATGGTTCCTTAAATTATCGCTTTGAAGTGGCTTTGGATGATAAACGGCTCAACGAAACTGTATTTTTAAGTAACATGAATGTGAGCAAAGATTTCAAAGTGACTCAATGGGGACTTGCACATCCATCGAAAATCAATGGATCATTTGTATATAAGCATTATAAACAAGATCGTTTGGTTCGTGAAATGGTTATTGGAGAGTCCAATCCATTTTATACATCGTACGACCAAATATCCCCCGAAATGGTAAAAGCCATATTAAGATCGGAAGACCCGCAATTCTTTTATCATCGGGGATTTTACACTGAGGCGTTTCGTACAAGTTTAATTCAGAATTATCGTGCAAAACGATTTGCACGCGGGGGAAGCACCATTTCCATGCAATTGGTTAAGAATGCTTATTTGAATCAGCAAAAAACGTTAGCTAGAAAAGTCGAAGAAATCATCATCGTATGGTTATTGGAACGCGAACGATCGGTTTCCAAAAATCGAATGATGGAAGTTTATTTGAATTTAATTGAATGGGGTCCAAATGTTTATGGAATTGGAGAAGCTAGTTATTTTTACTTCGGCAAAGCTCCTTACGAGTTAAATATAGGAGAAGCTGCCTACCTAGCAAGTTTGGTTCCAGCACCCAGTCATGCACGTTATAGCATTGACAGCACCGGTAGGGTTAAAGAGCGTTGGGGAAGATTTAACGGTCTCAGAAATCGATTGATGCGATTGGATTCCGCTGGATTGGATAGCTCTATGTTTATGCCCGTGATTCGAATGGAGGCCGTTCGACGATTGGGAATTATCAAAAAAGAACCCATTGAAATCATTCAAAATGATATTCTTGGTGGCGAAATACTCGATGAAAATTGAGTACATCTCTAATTTTCACATTGAACCACAATGTCAAATTGGCAGTTTGATTTTTCCAATTCATCCGATTTTAAGTCATTTTGACTTGTTTTTCTTTCTTTTTAGGGGATGATAGCTCGTTTTTGACCCAAATTGACTCTCTAGGTGATTATGGAACAGCTATTGTTGCAATGGGGTTATGAATACGAAGTTATTAACCATTAAAGCCCAAGAAACGGTAAACCGAGCACAAAATTTGGTGTTATCGTTGGGACAACAACATCTTGAACCTGCTCATTTATTGCTGGCAATCGTTCAAGAAGATGAGGAAATGGTCAAATTTGTGGCGGGCAAATCCGGTGCAAATATCTCTTTGCTACAAAATATACTTGAGAAACAAGTTCAACAATTCCCAAAAGTAGAAGGAGGACAGCTTTACGCATCCCAAGATTTTTCTCAAGCATTTGTGAATGCCGAAAAAGCCATGAAAGAAATGCAAGATGAATTTATTACGAATGAACATTTACTCTTGGGAATTTTAAATACACGTGGAACTGCTTCTACAGTATTAAAAGACGCAGGTTTTAAATACGATGAACTAAAAAAAGCCATTATAGCATTGCGTGGTGGAAGCAAGGTTCAAAGCCAAACTGCTGAAAATCAATTTAATTCGCTAAAAAAATACGCCTTAGATTTGAATGACTTGGCTTCTCAAGGAAAATTAGATCCTGTAATTGGCCGAGATGAAGAGATTCGACGAGTTTTGCAGATACTAAGCCGCAGGACTAAAAACAATCCGATTCTTATTGGAGAACCGGGTGTG
Organism: Chitinophaga pinensis; assembly: GCA_945890895.1. Classification (GTDB taxonomy): domain Bacteria; phylum Bacteroidota; class Bacteroidia; order NS11-12g; family UBA955; genus VMCP01. Next base: position 18,231 of record CAMDDG010000037.1, read on the forward strand.
GGTAAAACGGCAATTGCAGAGGGCTTGGCACACCGAATTATCCGAGGTGACGTCCCCGAAAACCTAAAATCTAAAAAAATATTTAGTTTGGACATGGGTGCGTTGGTTGCCGGGGCTAAATATAAAGGCGAGTTTGAAGAACGTTTGAAGTCGGTAGTAAAAGAAGTAACCGAATCGAATGGCGAAATTGTATTGTTTATTGATGAAATTCACACCTTGGTAGGTGCAGGTAGAAGCGAAGGGGCCATGGATGCCGCAAATATTTTGAAACCGGCCTTAGCACGAGGTGAGTTGCGAGCGATTGGTGCCACTACCCTTGCGGAATATCAAAAATACATTGAATCAGATAAAGCCTTGGAGCGCCGTTTTCAAAATGTGATGGTGGAAGAACCCGATACTCAAGAAGCTATTTCCATACTTCGAGGATTAAAGGAGCGGTATGAAGTTCACCACAAAGTTCGAATTAAAGACGAAGCCATTATTTCTGCAGTTGAAATGAGTCAGCGCTATATCAATGATCGTTTTTTACCCGATAAAGCAATCGACTTGTTGGATGAAGCTGCGAGTAAATTACGACTTGAAATGGATTCCGTTCCAGAAGAATTGGATGAATTGAATCGTAAAATCATGCAATTGGAAATTGAGCGTGAAGCCATTAAGCGTGAAAATGATGAATTGAAATTGAAGCACTTGAATGAGGAAATTGCCAATATGTCTGAACAACGCAACACGTTGAATGCACAATGGGAAAATGAAAAAGGCATCCTTACTCAAATTCAAAATAAAAAAACCAATATTGAACGCTTAAAATTAGAAGCTGAACAAGCGGAACGTGAAGGAAATTATGGACGTGTTGCTGAAATTCGATATGGTTTAATCAAAAACAATGAAGAAGAATTGTTTGCACTTTCCATGAAATTGGGTGAAAGTAAACAAGGAAAGTCTTTGGTAAAACAAGAAGTTGATGCTGAAGATATTGCCGAAGTAGTAAGCAGATGGACCGGTATTCCCGTAAACAAAATGCTTCAAAGCGAACGGGAAAAATTGTTAAAATTGGAGGATGAATTGCATAAACGGGTTATTGGACAACATGAAGCCATTGAAGCATTATCTAACGCGATTCGCAGAAGTAGAGCTGGACTTCAAGACCCCAAAAAGCCCATTGGATCATTTATTTTCTTGGGAACCACAGGCGTTGGTAAAACCGAATTAGCGAAAGCGTTAGCTGATTATTTGTTTAACAGCGACCAAGCTATGGTGCGTATAGATATGTCGGAATATCAAGAAAAGCATACCGTAAGTAGATTGGTAGGAGCCCCTCCAGGATATGTTGGATATGATGAAGGTGGGCAATTAACCGAAGCAATTCGCAGAAAACCATACAGCGTGGTGCTATTGGACGAAATCGAAAAAGCCCATCCCGATGTCTTTAATATATTATTGCAAGTATTGGATGACGGTCGATTAACCGATAATAAAGGAAGAACTGCTAATTTCAGGAACACCATCATCATTATGACATCCAATATTGGGGCTGAATTGATTCGTGAGAACTACGAGAATTTAACTTTTGAAAATAGCGAAGAAGTTCAAACCAAAACCAAAGTACAAGTGTTCGATTTACTGAAACGCAGCATTCGCCCAGAGTTTTTAAATCGAATCGATGAATTGGTTATGTTTGAGCCATTAAATCGCGAAAATGTTCGTCAGATTGCTGATATCCAATTTAAACAGTTGTATTCTCGAATGAAAGAAGCGGGTTATTCGGTTGAAATTACTGAAGATGCATTGGATTGGATTGCTCAATTGGGTTATGATCCTCAATTTGGGGCTCGTCCATTGAAACGTGTGATACAAAAACGAATCATGGATGAATTGAGTAAAGAAATACTTAGCGGTCGAATCAAACCCAATCAAGGAGTTAAAATCGACTTAGCTGGGAATGAATTACTTTTTGAAACCGTTTAAGTTATTTGACATGCAGATTTATAAAAAAACCACTTTCTAATAGAAAGTGGTTTTTTTATAAAATTAATTTCTTTTAAAAGTTTAAAAGTATGGTTAAAAAATAGTTTTTTAAACTAAGCTTATAACAAAATAGGCCGCTGCCGCAACTAAAGCACTTATTGGAATAGTAATTATCCAAGCAAAAAGTAAATTTCTTGTAACACCCCACCTTACTGCGCTCAATCGTTTGGTAGCACCAACACCAATAATTGATCCTGTAATAGTATGAGTAGTAGAAACAGGTATACCCATTTGGGCAGTTAAAAATAAGGTAATTGCTCCGGCAGTTTCTGCACCGACGCCTTCCAATGGAGTAACTTTTGTTATTTTTGAACCCATAGTTTTTACTATTTTCCAACCTCCACTTAAAGTACCTAATCCAATTGCAGCATAACAAGCTAGTGGCACCCAAGAAGGTATTTCCTTAAAATCAACTATTGTTCCGTTTGCAATTAATGCGGCACCAATGATACCCATTACTTTCTGAGCATCACTTCCACCATGTCCGAGACTAAATGCTGCTGAAGATAATAACTGCAACTTTTTAAACATATTAGACATTTTAGAAGCTGTGGGCTTCTTGAATTTCTCAACATAATAGTAAACACATGCAAATATTGCAAAAAATAACATCAATGAATAGTTCAATATTCGATTATCAGCTTTTTCCAGATCTTTACTTAAGGATTCTCCTACATCGATTTTGTATGCGCTGATAAATTTATTCGATTGAACCTCTCCAAACTGCAATTTTCGAGCAATATTTACGGCTGTGACTGAATCTCCAAATCTAGAGTGCAATTGAAAATCAATTTGTAAATCCTTTAATTTTGCATCCAAAGCAGCTAACTTTTCCTTTTTTGTTTCATCAAAAAATACCTCTTTTTTAATTGTTTCATACTTTATGAATTTTTGGACGATTTCAATTTGTTTGCGTATTTCTACATCTTTTAAATCTACAGAATTCACGATTCCTTCAACTACTTTTTTATTACCTATGGATTTATAATTTTCTAGAAATGGCAATGATTTGTCAAAATGACTTTTCGATATATTATAATTTTCAAGAAGTTTTTTGTCTATTTTCTTTCCGTCTGACTCACAAATTTTGATTGCATTTTCCAACTTATCTAATTTGTAGAATTTCTTTAGATTCTCTTCGAGTTTTACATTCATTATATAATCAAATAGAAAAAAGGTGGCAATTGATGAAATTAAAATTAAACTCAATTTACCCCAATAATTTTGTTTGATTGTAACCAAAGTAATATAGGCTGCCATAACCATACCTATGATTGGTGCTAAAAAAATGAAGTAAATGGTCTTCATTATTGAGTCCTGATCGATTATATCTCGCAATGGCATAAAACCTTTAACCATAAAGGCATGCATAACAGCAGCGCCCGCAAATCCACCAATAAGAGTGTGTGAAGATGATGAAGGGATTCCAAACCACCAAGTTAACAGATTCCAAAAAATTGCAGCAATTAAACCTGCAAGTATTACATCGAGTGTGATAAAATTTTCAAAAACTGTTTTACTAATAGTATTTGCTACTGCATGATCTTTAAAGATAAAGTATGCTGTAAAATTAAACATCGCTGCCCAAATAACGGCTTGTAACGGTGTCAGAACTTTTGTACTGACAACTGTAGCTATAGCATTAGCTGCATCATGAAAACCATTGATATAATCAAATATCAATGCCAATAAAATAATAACAACAACAAGAGTCATGCTTTGTTGAAATTAAGCGTATTTAACGATAATTGTTTCAATAACATTAGCCACATCTTCACATTTATCGGTGGCAACTTCCATAACCGTGTAAACTTCTCTACGTCGTATTAAATTTTTAAAATCATCCTCGGTTTCAAAAAGGGTTTTAATACTCATGTCAAATACATTATCTGCGTGATTCTCTAAAGAATTTATTTTGACTATAGACTCCATAATTTTCTCTGGACGTTTCAACTCACGCAATTGCATTATCACTTTACTGACTTCGGAAGCTCCTTGGCAAATAATTTCAGCCAAATTTTGAATTCCTTGTTCAAGAGGATTCACTCCATGAAATTGAATTTTTTTACAAGAAGCGTGTATATAGTCCGCAACGTCATCCATAGCTGTTGCTAAATAGTGAATGTCCTCACGGTCAAATGGTGTGATAAAATTTCTTCCTAATTCTTGAAAAATTTGATGTGTAATTTCATCATTTTTATGTTCTAATTCTTCAATTTCTTTACTAATTTGAAATCGCAAGTTCGGATCTGTTTCGTATACAAAAGCTTTGAACTTCTTTCCCATCTCGGATACATTTTCCGCAGTCTTTTCAAATAATGTATAGAAAACTTTGTCTTTAGGTAAAAAAATACTGAGTATATTATTAATAGCCATAAAAATTATTTTTGGCAAATCTACAATGGAATTAATGCATTTCATGCGGTATAACTCAATATTAATAATATATTAACATTAGAGCTAAACACAAATTATCTAATTGAATTTTAATTATTTATATAGCATTTCAATTAAAAATATAACTACTTTTTCAAGTAATAAAGCAATTAATCGGATTCAAAAAAAGTATTCCAAGATCCTAATAATTATTTTACTTCTGCTTTTGTATTACTGAACTTTTTGCACGACTCATTCGCTCTGCTTCCGATTTTTCTTTATAATCATAAAATACAAAAGAACGAATATTGCCTCGAGACTGCCAATTGACCACCAAAATATCAGAAAACGTGGCTACCACCATAATATTCCCTTTAACATTATATCGGAATTCTTGTTCGGAATTCAGACTCACGTTGGTAATTTCGGTTCTCGACATATTATCGGGGTTTCGAGACTTATAATATTGTACGCATTCCTGGAGTAGTTTTTGTTTATCCAAGGCTCCTGCTTTATTCTGCGCCGACAATTTGATGGTGTTTTTCGATCCATAAGGATTTTCCAATTTCA
>CAMDDG010000038.1 GCA_945890895.1 Chitinophaga pinensis
TCGGTTAAAGAGCGATCTTTTTCGATGCCTTTTTCGCAGATTTTAACCGCTTTTTCAAATTGTTTTGCTTCGATGGCTTTTTTTGCTTTAACAATACTTACGGCTTGTCCGAAAAGGCTTCCCCCGAAAATAAATGTAAAAACAAGGAGTAATAATCTATTCATAGTTTTGTGGGTTGTATAGTAACTGTTTTATTCAATTCTCTGGAATAAAACTGGTTTTATCTCAATAAATGAAAATCTTTTTTAACTACTCTTCTGAACGTATCGTTACCTACTAATTCCAACAATACAACATACACACCATCTTGAGCGGGTTGTCCATTGAATAAGCCGTTCCATCCGTCGTTCAATACATTGGTTTCAAATACTTTTTCTCCCCATCGATTGTAAATACGCATATTCATACTTTTAAAACCTTCAATATAGGGAGTGAAAACATCGTTAGGGGCTGCATCATTGGGCGTAAACGCATTGGGTACGTAAATCACGGGTGGGCAACTATCAATTAAGTTGACCTTATCGCTTGATTTGCAACCATCTATACTTGTGGCAGTGCAACTATAATTTCCAGCCATGTTGGCTGTTATACTGGGGGTGTTTTCCCCGGTAGGCGTCCATAAGTAGGTGTACGAGGGGTCGTTAGAACCTCCTAAAGTGAGGGCGATATTTCTGCAAACAAATAAATCCGGTCCTAATTCCAAGTTGGGAATGATTCCCTTTTTTACGGTGATGGTTTTCTCGGAAAACGCACAAATATTTTCAACGCGTACTTTGTATGTGCCTTCTTGATTGATAGTTAACGTTCGCAACGTATCTCCGGGTTTGAGCGAAACATTTGGGCTGCTCCAAATATATCGATTAAAAACGGCCTGATTTCCGGCGTCTAAATTAAGGTTAATTTGGGATGCACATACTACGGTGTCGCGCATGGGGATATTTGCTAAAGTACCATCAATTACCAAAATATAGGCTTCGTTGGTGTCTCGGTCGCCATTGCTGAATATACTTATGCATGTGGCCTTGAATAGACCTGCGTTGGGATACTGAATGGATGGTTCTCTTAAGGTGGATGTGCCGGGATTACCTCCTTCGAAGGTCCAAAGCCACCCTACCGAGGGCAGTGAACTACCGGTGTTAAATTCTCTGTAAATGATTGTTCCTCCTTTACAAATAACCGTGGAGGGTGTTTGAGCTGTTAATGACGAAAAAACTAAAAACAAGCTACAAATGCTTAAGTGTTTAATTTTCAATTTACTAAAGATTTTTTTCATCGGTTTTTCGACAAGGAACAAAGTTATAAAAATGGATTGAATTTTCCGTTTTTTTATTCATCAATATCACATTCTTGCAATGTGTTGTATTGGATGTTTTTGATTCTTATTTGAGTTGCCCTATTTCTTGGGGGGGGATGATTTTTCAGCGTTTTTAATAGCATCAAATTTTACGATTGGCTAATAATATGGGTGCGTTTCCGTCGAACGGATTATCGTACCTTCCAATGGTTTTAGCATCCATTCCATTGGCTCGCTTTACCGCATGATCGCCGAAACGATTTCGAATTTTATCCATAGCCTGATACAGATGCACCATTTCTTCGGTATCTTCAAAAAGGTTGATTTGCATTCCCCCGCCAATAAGATCACTGAATCGAACCCCAACCAAACGGATGAGTTGCCTTCTTTGATAGAGTTTATCGAAAATTTCGAGCGTTCTCTTAATTAAAGTATGGTCGGCACTGGTATACGGGATTTTACTTTGTTGCGAATAAGTATTGAAATCACTATACCGAATCTTAACGGTAACACAAGCGCAGAGTTTGTTGCCTTTGCGAAGTTGGTAGGCCAAATTTTCAGCCATAGCACTAAGTAAGTTCCGGAGCATAACCACATCAATGGTGTCGTTTTCAAAAGTTCGTTCCGTACTGATGCTTTTTCTTTCATGATAGGGGATGACCGGTCGGTGGTCAATTCCTTGAGCCTTACTCCACAATTCAAGTCCCTGTTTGTGAAGTGTTTTGAACATCAAGTCTCTGGGGATTTCCTGAAGGGTTTTGATGTACTGAATTCCTAAATTTCTAAGTGTTTTGTAGGTTTCATCCCCAACACCCGGTATGGTTTTTACCGAAAGAGGCGATAAAAAGCCTTTTTCTTGTCCGTGTTCAACATATTTTTGACCCGCAGGCTTGGCTACCCCGGTGGCAATTTTTGAAACCGTTTTGTTGGACGACAATCCAAAGCTGATGGGGAGTCCTGTTTCGCGTTGTATGCGCTCTCTTAACTCCTTCGCCAATTTCCAACTACCAAAAAAACGCTCCATGCCTGTAAGGTCGATGTAAAATTCATCGATGCTGCTTTTTTCATACAGCGGAACCGTTTCAGCAATGATTTCCGTTACAATCTGTGAATATTGACTGTATCGGTGAGAATCCCCCCGAATAAAAATTGCATCGGGACAAAGAATCCGGGCTTGTTTCATGGGCATAGCGCTGTGGACGCCGTATTTGCGAGCCTCGTAGCTGCAGCTCGATACCACACCGCGATCGCTCATACCGCCGATAATTAAGGGTTTGCCTTGCAAGGATGAATTTTGTAGCCGTTCTACACTCACAAAGAATGAATCCAAGTCCATGTGAGTAATTTGTCGCTGAAAATTAAAGGGAGCGGGCTCCTGATGATGAGAATAAATGGACTTCATAACAATGAGAAATAAAAATGATAAAAATATTAACAAAAATATGTCAACAATATAATCAAAATATCTTGGATTTATATGAGATGTGGAAAGAAAATAGTGATTTTTAGAGGAGATGCGAACCAAAATAGGATTTGAATTGTTTCTCCATAACAAATGAAAAACTACGTAATCATTGGCGGTTCAACGGGAATCGGAAGAGCATTGGTTGAATTATTAGCAAATCAAGCACATATCGGTTCAAATCACTCATCTGAGTTTACCATCCATGCCACCTATTGCCACACTCAACCCGAAGCAGTAAATGGCGTAAGTTATCACCATTACGATGTAACCCAAGAAAATAACGATCTATCTTGGCTACCGGAAAAAATAGATGGTCTGGCTTATTGTGTGGGAGGTATTGCACTGAAACCATTTGCCCGAATACCTGCTTCGGATTTTATCCATGACTACCAAAAACAAGTAGTAGGAGCCATTCAAATCATACAAAAATCATTGACAGCACTAAAAGCATCCGAACAATCTTCGGTAGTTCTATTTTCAACAGTGGCAGTACAAACCGGCTTCCCATTTCATAGTTTGGTTTCATCCAGCAAGGGTGCTATCGAAGGACTAACACGAGCCCTTGCAGCAGAATTGGCTCCCAAAGTTCGGATAAATGCCATTGCGCCATCGATTACACAAACGCCTTTAGCTTCGACATTGCTGAATTCCCCCGAAAAAATAGAAGCCAATGCGCAGAGACATCCCTTAAAAAAAATAGGACAACCCCAAGATATAGCTCAATTGGCCGCTTTTTTACTCAGTGATAAATCGAGTTGGATTACCGCACAAGTGCATCATATCGATGGAGGAATTTCCAATTTGAAGGTTGGATAACAGTCAATACAAGAAGGTGAAAATGGTTGAAGATCCAGTTGGTAAACACTTCGTTAGAAAGCCAGCTAATTTCCGTATAATCAGTCGAATGAGCTTTAAAATATATGGGAAATAAAAAACCTTGGAATATCCCAGATGTTCCGATTTACAGTGTTGTTACTCAACATGAGGGCAAGGTTAATATGAATATTTGCACCTATGTTACTCCCGTAAGTATGAAGCCTAAACGCTACATCGTAGCTGTGTATTATCCCACATTAACCTACCAAAATATTACTCAATCCACTCAGTTCGTACTACAACTTCTTTCGGAATCTCAAGCCAATATTGTTCGTTATTTAGGACAAAAATCGGGACTCAATTTCGATAAAAATCAATGGTTACAACAACAAAAACTCAAATTACCAGAACATCCCTATTTTATGGAAAATTGGTTAGGATTTCAGGTATTATCTCATGCAAAAGCCCATTTAATGATGAATATATTAGACTCTTGGGAAGGCGGAGATCACCAGTTGTTTTTGTGTGAAGTAGTTAAATATAAAGTTTCTAGTATGAATGTTAAAGAATTGACATTGAATTATTTGAGAGATAAAAAATTGGTCAGAATGTAACATGAGTTCGTTAATTGAAATATTGAATAAGCGCATTGATTCTATCGATCCTCAGGCGTATGGAAAGTACAGAAATTTTATAGATGGTCCCGTAACCCAATTATCACCCTATATTTCTCGCGGAGTTATTTCTACGCGCTATGTATTGGAGTCCTTGAAAGCCAAAGGGTATTCTTGGAATCAGTTGGAGCGATTGGCACAGCAATTGTCATGGAGAGACTATTTTCAACGCGTATATCAGCATCATCCCCATTTGGCCGCCAACAACGTAAAAAACAATCCCCAGCACTTTGTGTCGAATGATATTCCCAAGGCAATTTCACAAGGAAAAACAGGGATTTTAGCCATAGATCAGGGTATTAAAACACTATTATCTGAAGGAGTAATGCACAACCACATGCGCATGTATGTGGCTATGTTGACCACCAATATTGCGAGAACTCATTGGAAATCAGGTGCCGACTGGATGTACTATCATTTGTTGGATGCGGATATCGCTGCAAATTATTTGAGTTGGCAATGGGTATGCGGAGCATTCAGTTCAAAACAGTATTTTGCTAATCAAGAAAATATTAATCGATACACCAAACTCCAACAAACAAACACTTTTTTAGATTGTGAATACGAAGAGTTTGCGGAAATGGAAGTACCTGAAATTTTTATGAATCGTGAACTTTGGGTTTCGGGGGATGAGAATTCGGAAAATAATTTACCTGAAACCATTCAATTAAAAATGGAAAATTTAAATAATGGAATGGAGTTGAGTACATGGATACAGAAGTTAAAAAACCTATCCCAAGAAGAGCACCTGCCCGTTTACACCGTGTATAATATGGATGTTCAATGGTACAATCACCCCAATTTACCCAAAGTATTGCTATTGGATTCGGATTTATTGAAGAAACATCCTATGTCGAGTAAAACGTTGAATTTTATATTGGATTTAAGTCGAGAGTTTTCCAATATGGTTTGTTATTACGGAAATTGGGAAGAACTTCAACAATGGTTGAATACTATTCATCCGAAAGTTAATTGCGTTTACAAGGAACATCCTAGCTCAAAGCATTATCAAGGTAAAAAAGAAGAAAGAGACTGGATTGCACCGCAAATCACAAAGTACTTTCCTTCATTTTTTGGATATTGGAAGGCGTATGAAAAATTGAAGAATTAATGGTTAATTGATTTAGAATATCATTAATTTATAAGTAATATTCAGAGTATGAATGTTAAACTTATTAAAAATCGAATAAATCAACAATAAGTAATGATGGCGGTATATAGGTTTGAGATCAAAGAATTAACATTTAATAGTTTCAATAGTAAAACAACATGATTAGAAAAGAAGATATACAGAGTATGGAAACCCGTTACCGAGCAAATTTTATAAATAGCTTAGGCGGATTTAAAAGTGTGGTACTTTTGGGCACACGTTCTAAATCGGGACAAGAAAACTTGGCCATATTCAATTCGCTATTTCATTTAGGTGCAAATCCAGCTTTGTGCGGTATAATCGTTCGTCCAGATGTTACCGAGCGACATACTTTGGAGAATATAATTGAAACTGGCTATTATACCATCAATCACATCAAGGAAGATTTTGTTGAGGGGGCTCATCATACTGCTGCTCGTTATGCTCGAGAGAAATCCGAATTTGAAGCATCGGAGTTACATCCACAGTATATTTCAGATTTTTTCGCTCCATTTGTTCGAGAGAGTGAAATAAAGTTTTCGGTGCAACTGAGAGAAAAACATTCTTTGGAAATCAATGGAACTACATTATTAATTGGTGAAATATTGGATGTTGTAGTTCCGAAAGATATAATCCAAGAAAGTGGATTCATTGATATTGAAAAAGCGGGAACCCTTACTTGTAGTGGATTAGATTCCTATCATAGAACAACACGAATTGCTCAATTGCCTTACGCAAAACCTAAATAAATCAACCCATTATGCATAAGAAGTTAAATCTTCCAGAGAAAATATGTATTCAATGCAATCGTCCGTTTTTATGGAGAAAAAAATGGGAACGCGATTGGGAAAACGTGAAATTCTGTTCTGAACGATGCAGAAAGGAACATAAAAAATAGGTTACTTTGCCTTGAAATGTTATTTCAAAGTTCAAATGCGAAGTTCGAGGCAGGCTGTGACGAAGCGGGTAGAGGTTGTTTAGCCGGTCCAGTTGTTGCTGCAGCAGTAATATTGCCTAAAGGATTCCATCACGTTTGGCTAAATGATAGTAAACAAGTCCCAAAAAATCAACGCAATGAATTGCGGAAAATAATTGAGGATCAAGCAATAGATTGGTCTATTGGTGTTTGTACTCCAAGAGAAATTGATGAAATTAATATTTTATATGCGAGTATATTGGCCATGCATAGGGCATTGCGTGGATTGAAAACTTCGTATCAGTTTATAGCGGTTGATGGAAATCGGTTTAAACCGTATTCAACACAGTTGGAGCTAGACAATGCAATTGCTTGGAAACAAAGTAAAACAATTGGTACGAATATTGAACACTCTACAGAAGTAAAAGGGGATTCTCGGTTTTTAAATATTGCCGCTGCGAGTATAATAGCTAAAACTCATAGAGATGAAATTATGGAGCAATTGGATTTAGAAAATCCGGGTTACAATTGGAAAAAGAATGCGGGATATCCTACTTTGGAGCACAGAGAAGCAATTAAGAAGTTGGGTATTACATCCGAACATCGAAAAACCTTCCAATTATTGCCATCACAGTTGGATTTATTTTGAAAGCAACTACAAATAAAACGGTATTATCGATTCTTGATTTTTAATTTTATTGCGCCCAAATATTTTGAGTTGGTCTCAATCAGTTGCCCCCAACAAATTATGATGCCCAATTTCCCTTCTTTGTATCCATTTTTAAATAAATAATTGCGAACAAATTTGGTCCCAGCACTGAAAAATAATTTAAAAATCAAGTTGAACCAACTCATGTTTTTATTGTTTTCAGCACCAATTTTTCCGTATTTTCGGGATTTACTTAAAATTTCGGATGCGTTAGTATAAGAATAATGCAAAAGATCCCCGTTTAAACGTTTTTGATCAAACCCCATGTTCATTTTTAATTTATCATGAGGATTTATACCTGTCCAATTTCCATCTTTCGCCCTCCACAAACGGAGTTTGCGATCGGGATACCAACCGCAGGTTTTTACAGATCGATCTCCTACGAAATTCAGTCTGGGCATGGTGTAAGCCGCAAATGGAAAATCCATTTCCTTCTGGTTTCTAATTTCTTCAACTAATTCAGGCGTAAGCATTTCATCGGCATCCAGACTCAGCACAAATTCAAATTGAGCTTGATTCTTGGCCCAATTTTTCTGCTGTATATGTCCTTCAAAAGCATGTTCAATTACTCTAGCACCCAGCGATTCTGCGATAGTTTTGGTTTTATCCGTAGATAAACTATCAACCACAAGAATTTCATCGGCTACGAGTTGTACAGATTCAATGCATTTTGCAATGTTTCTTTCTTCGTTGAACGTAATAATAACGACTGACAGTTTGCTGGACATATAAATTGGGCGAATGTAAGACTTGATAAAAAGAAATTAAGACCTCAAAATTATAGAAAAAACGTGGAATTAGTGACCACCTGAAGGGGTTTCCAATTCAATTCCTTGTTTTTTTAAATTTTTAGAAGTTTCCAAGGCATAATAATGCAAATAAGCAAAGCAAAAAATACCTACCCAATACGAATGTTCAATTCCAATACTTTTTATATCGGCCAATGTTCCTTGAAATACACTAACAAAACCGCCTCCCATAATCATCATAATAAGCAAGGTAGAACCTTGACCGGTTGATTTTCCCAAACCAGATATGGCTAAAGCGAAAATACTAGGCCATAATGTGGAGCAAAATAATCCGACTGCTATGAGGGCAAACATTCCAACTACACCTTGAATATACATCCCCACAAGAATCAATGCAATAGCAGTAGCCGAGTAAATGGCCAACTGTTTTGCCGGATTGCCTTTACACAACCAATCCAAAATTATTAATAATAAAATAGGTAATTGATACCACCAAAATGCAGAAATTCCCATGTATTCAAATTGGGTGAATTCTTTTCCAGATAAGAAGTTGACCCCCAAATAAATTCCGTATGCAACAAACGGCAACACCCATCTTAATGCACTTTTTAAAATAGGTTGAATGTTAAACGCTTGTGCCGCAGAAGTCCATCGTCCTATCATTAAACTGGCCCAAAACAAACTGATGTAGGGAGCAATATCGCTCATATTTAAATTCAATTGGGATTTCATGTATTCCGGTAAATTAGAAGCTGTGGAAACTTCAACACCCACATACAAAAAGATGGCAATCATTCCCATCCATAATTGAGGAAATGAAATTGCAGATGGAATGGTTTCATGAACTTCAGTTGAACCGGATTTTTGGGATTCTATATCGGATTTTTCTAATTCTATATCGGAATTTTCTAAATTATTCGATTTTAATCTCCAAAAAATGATTCCAAATAGTACAAATAAAGCGCCCAACACCAAATAAGGGAATTTAACCGTAGAAAGATCGATGTCTTCAGGTTTGTCGGAACCCAATGCTCCAAAAATGGCAAAATTTACAATTAACGGACCGATGGTAGTCCCTACATTATTTATGCCCCCAGCCATACTTAAACGTTGGGAACCGGTTTCATGAGAACCCAGTAAAATAGCCAATGGATTTGCAGCGGTTTGTTGAAAAGCAAATCCTATACCTACAATCATTAAGCCCATCAACACCAAAGGAAATGCAGCTGTCGGATTTTCAGTAAACGACGAAGCGGGTATAAAAAGTAATGTACCCGATGCACTTATAAAAAGACCCGTAGCAATGGTTTTACCATAACCCCATTCTTTTACCATGTCGAATTGGGCAAATTTAGTCAGTCCAATGTAAATCAATGAACCAATGGTATATGCAACATAAAAGGCAAAAGCAATCATTTGACTTTCCCACTGCTTTAATCCCATTTTTGATTTAAATACAGGAATCAATATATCGTTGCTAGCGGCCACAAAGCCCCAAAAGAAAAATACACTAACTAAGATACTAAATATTCGTGTGTTGTTGTTCATATTACAATAACTTTAAAGATTCGGCAAACTAAATAAATTATTTTAAAATACCACAAGAAATTTATGGAAACCAATGCATTTAGATGCAATAAGTTTTGCGAAATTCCCGAAATTCGCAACATGCGTATCGCTCTTCCCAATAAGCTTCCTCAGGTTGGACATTCCATTTTTACAGTAATGTCGCAAAAAGCCTCTGAACTTAGTGCGTTAAATATGGGACAAGGGTTTCCCGAATTTAGTCCACCAGAAGAGTTAATGAAGGCTGTACATTCATCGATGGAAGCGGGTTTTAATCAGTATCCACCTATGCCGGGATATATGGATTTACGGGAAATAATTGCCCAAAGAGAGCAACAAATTCATGGTAATTCACTTAATCCAGAGTCGGAAATTACTGTAGTTCCTGGTGCTACTGCTGGTATTTTTACGGTGTTTCAGGCATTGATTCAAGCAGGTGATGAAGTAATAATTATTGAACCGGCTTATGATTCCTATCGTCCGGCAATTGAGTTGGCCGGCGGAAAAGTAGTTGGTGTTTCAATTAATTTTCAATCGAATATAGAAAATCCTGAATTGTTTGAATCATCAGAGGTTGTATTCCCATGGCAAAAGTTAAAAGAATCCATCAACGAAAAAACCCGTTGGATTGTTATAAATACTCCACACAATCCATTAGGATTTACTTTTAAAGAAACCGATTGGACCCAGCTGTGGGAAATAATCCAGAATTATTCCATTGGAATCATTTCAGATGAAGTATACGAACACATGGTTTTTGATGGTAAAAAGCATGTTAGCGTTTTGAATATGCCTGAATTGAGAGAACGATCAGTTAAAATTTCTTCTTTTGGGAAGACGTTTCATTGTACCGGTTGGAAAATGGGTTATATCGCGGCTAATGCTGAAATTACTCAGAGTATTCGAATGGTATTTCAATATTTGGCTTTCGCAACCAACAGTGCAATGCAGAAGGGAATAACTCAGTTCATGCAACTAAACCCAAACTGGGAAACGGAATTGAATTTGTTTTATCAAAAAAAGCGTGACTTGTTTCTGCGAGAATTGCACGGCTGTGATTCTATTAACTCGACCAAACCTTCTTGGAAAACGTTGAATTGTGAGGGATCCTATTTTCAAGTTTTAAAGTATAATACTCAGGATATTCCTAAATTGGGTGAAATAAAATCCGATTTGGATATGGCCATGTGGCTAATTAGATCAGCAGGAATTGCAACCATACCCATTGATTCATTCATACAGGGTCAACCACAAACCGGTTGTCTAAGAATTTGTTTTGCTAAAAATGAAGATACCATCATCAAAGCCGCAAAATTGTTAAACCAAGTTTTATAAAAATACGTATTCGCTCAATTTATGAACCCAACTTTTTTAGATGTTTACTTGATACAGACCCAATTAGCTTGGGAAAATGTGAATGCCAATTTGTTGAGATTAACATGGCATATTCAACGTACACAAGAACAGTCTTTGATCATTTTGCCCGAAATGTTCGCAACCGGCTTTACCATGAAACCCGAACATCATGCAGAAACTTTGGATGGGTTATCGGTACAATGGATGAAAGAAATGAGTCAAAATCGATGCATTTGTGGCTCTTTATCTGTGGAGGAAAATGGGAACTATTACAACCGATTTTTAGCCGTTTACAACGGTGAGATCATAGCGTCCTATAATAAAAAACACTTGTTTTCTTATGGGGATGAACAGGTACACTATACAGCAGGCACTGAAATTCAAATTTTTGATTTTAGAGGATTTAAAATAGCTCCTTTTATTTGTTATGATTTGAGATTCCCAGAGTGGATTGGAATAGCCGCAGGAGCAGATTTGATGTTGTTTGTGGCTAATTGGCCTAAAGCAAGAATGTTTGCTTGGGATGCATTATTGAAAGCTCGATCAATTGAAAATCAATGTTTTGTTGCTGGTGTAAATCGAATCGGAGAAGATGGAAACGGTATACCTCACACCGGACATTCTCAGTTGCTCGATTTTGCTGGGCAATACCTTATTGAACCTCAAGTAGATCGTGAAGTGCTTTTACATCAAGTTATCGAGAAACAACCCTTACATGCATTTAGAGAGAAGTTTCCTTTTTTAGAAGATAAGGATTCACTACCTTTGCGGCATGAATTCTGAGCACTTGAAGGATATAAAGAGCCGTGTGCAGGCTTTGAGGGGGTATCTTTGACCTCGATAGAAAATTAGCAGAAATTGCAGACGAAGAAGAACAAACGTTGGATCCCACTTTTTGGGATGATCCCAAAAGGGCAGAGGCTCATTTGAAAAAAATTAAGGATAAAAAAGTATGGACTGAAGCCTTTGCGCAAGTCAATAGTGCTTTAGAAGACTTAGTTATACTTTTTGAGTTTCAAGAAATGGGTGAAGCTAAGCCCGATGAAGTTGATCAACAGTACGTTGCTGTACAAAACGCCTTAGAAGATTTGGAGTTTAAAAATATGCTTCAATCCGAAGAGGATTCGTTGAATTGCGTATTAGAAATCAATGCTGGTGCAGGTGGAACGGAAAGCTGCGATTGGGCAGAAATTCTATCGCGTATGTACATCATGTGGGCAGAGAAAAATGGTTTCCGCGTTGTAGAGTTAGATAAACAAGATGGCGATGTAGCCGGTATAAAAAGTATTTCTTTGGAAATCAATGGATCTTTTGCATTTGGTTACTTGAAGGGAGAAAACGGGGTGCATAGAATGGTCAGAATTTCACCTTTCGATTCAAACGCCCGTCGTCATACCTCTTTTGCTTCCGTATACGTGTACCCTTTGGTGGATGATACCATTGAAATTGATATCAAACCGGCTGATATTGACTTCCATACCTCACGAAGTGGTGGTGCTGGGGGACAGAATGTAAACAAAGTAGAAACCAAAGTACAATTAACACATATACCAACAGGTATTGTGGTTGTTTGTCAAGTAGAACGTTCTCAGTTAGCCAATAGAGAGCGTGCTATGCAAATGTTGAAATCCCGTTTGTATGAATTGGAACTTCAAAAACGCAGTGCTGCACGACAAGAAATTGAAGCGGGTAAAATGAAAATCGAGTGGGGTTCACAAATTCGAAACTATGTTTTCCATCCGTATAAATTAATTAAAGATGTTAGAACCGAGGTGGAAACTTCCAACGTTCAAAACGTTATGGATGGAGATTTGTGGCCGTTCATCAAAGCATTTTTATTGAAATCGTCTTCATCGCAGAAATAATAACTGTTGGAGAAATTATTTCACTTAAAATTAATAAGAAGTCCTCGCCTGACGCATTGCATTAAAGCTATTAAGAAGTCTTAGTCTGACGCAAAATTTAATTGTAGTTTGGACTAAGACTTCTTGTTTAAACAAAATAATTCATTTGAAATCGATTTTCACTACTTTCATAGTTGCTGAATTGATATGATAATGGAAATTCTATTTGAATAGAATAATTCATGTAAAATCGATATACGTTGGATAGAATTTCATCACCCCAAGGCTAACTTGTATCGTTCTAGACAACGCAATCGGGCAAAAGAATGTTCAATTATGGGTTTTGGATATCGCATGGTTCCAAACTCTGGAATCCATTTTTTAATGTAAATCAACTGTGGGTCAAACTTCTCCATTTGAGCCGTTGGATTAAATACTCGAAAATAAGGAGCAGCGTCTACACCGCATCCAGCAGCCCACTGCCATCCACCATTGTTGCTGGATAATTCAAAATCCAATAATTTTTCAGCAAAATACGCTTCACCCCATCGCCAATCAATCAGTAAATGCTTGGTAAGAAAACTAGCCACCACCATTCGAACTCGATTATGCATAAATCCCGTAGAATTTAATTCACGCATACCTGCATCCACCAATGGATAACCCGTTTTTCCCTGTTTCCACAGCTCAAAATTATCGGCATTGTTTTCCCATTGGATTCGGTCGTATTGAGGCTTGAAAGATTCATTTACCACCCTA
Organism: Chitinophaga pinensis; assembly: GCA_945890895.1. Lineage (GTDB taxonomy): Bacteria > Bacteroidota > Bacteroidia > NS11-12g > UBA955 > VMCP01. The sequence continues at coordinate 13,278 of CAMDDG010000038.1, forward strand.
GGAAAATGCCATAATATCTGCATGTAAAACTCCCTCCAAATCAATTCATTAATCCATTTTTCACTCAAACTATAACCACTTTTGAACTTTTCGCGAATGGAAATAGTTCCAAATCGAAAATGTACCGACAATCTGCTGGTTCCGGTAATCGAGGGAATATCTCGGGTCTGTTCATATTTCCGGATTCTTCCTTGTTCAACCGTTTTTGGGGGGATGTCAATTCCAGTAGTGGCGAATCCCATCTCTTCGAGAGAGAATTTCCTCTCTGCAGAAAACGCAAAGTTGCTATCGGTTAATATTGCATCTAAATATTTTTCTGAGGGATAAAATTCAATTTCGGTTTGTTCTAAACGGGTTTTCCATTTTTTCATATAGGGGGTGAAGACTGTATACGGCTTGCCGTCGTCTTTTACTACCTCAGCTTTTTCAAAAATAACCTGATCTTTAAACTGTTTAAATTCCACCTGATGGAACAAACATAATTGTTCTATTTGACTGTCTCGAGCTATAGCAGATGGTTCATAATCGCAATTACTGTAAACTCCTTTTAAACCTGTATTAGTAGCACTTTTTAATAGGTTTTCCCAAATTTCGATCGAGTTGCCGTAATAAACGTCAAATCCACCTTGTGTTTCAGTATTTAGTTCGTTGATTTGATTATAAATGAATTCAACTCGAGCGTCAAAAGGTTTGTGTAATCCATCCAAAATTTGAGTATCAAAAATAAATATACATCGCACCTTCAAACCAGAAGTCAATGCACGATATAAACCGTGATTATCATTTAACCTCAGATCCCTTCGAAACCAGAAATAAATAAAGTCTTTCATTAATGTTTACTTAAGAGATCTTTAACGGCGTCTTCAATGCGTTTAAATTGAAAACTGAATCCGTTTTGAAGTAGAGAAATAGAACAAACTCCTTGTGAACTTAGCGCAATTTGACTTCGTTCACCCATCACCAATTTCAAAAACCAAGCAGGTACATTGGGCGAAAATGTAAATGGATTTAATCGCTTTCTAGGGAAAGGGGCATTTTTTAAAATTTCATTTATCATTTCCCCTTGTGTGGTAAAATGGGGTGCCACACCGTTATAGATGCCCGGGGTTATTTTTTCCTCTGCTAGGTCAGCATAAATGTTCACTAAATCAGAAAGATGAATCCAGCTCCAAATATTGGATTTACTACCGGTGCTCGGTACTACACCCAATTTAAGTGTCATATTAAGTGTAGGAAATACACCGGCTTCGTTGCTTAATACCAACCCCGTTCTTATAACAGAGGATTGAATGTGTGTATTTTTTAGTCGTTCTAACGGTTTTTCCCATCCCATACAAACTTCAGATAGAAATCCAGTTCCCGGGGGACTATTTTCGGCTAAATGTACCCCGGGATCTTCATAGTATCCTATGGCACTGGTGGAAATAAAGTGCTTGATTCGGATGTTCTGTGCAAGAATTTCATCAACCAGCAATTCCGTCCCCCGAACCCGAGAAAGAAAAATATCTTCTTTGTGTTTTTTTGTCCATGGTTTTGCTATGTTTGCCCCAGCTAAATGGATCAAAACATCGGCATCTTCGAATCCTTTGAGATTCACGTAATTAAATTTTATCGACCATGTTAAATCTTTTTCATGGTTTCGATTGTTATCCTCATGTCGAAGGGCAAAAGTTTGGTGTCCGCGTTTGCGCAATTCATGTGTTAATGCCCTACCAACTAACCCTGAAGCACCTGTTATTATTATTTTCATAGCCTATGCAATCTAACTACACTGAGAATATAACAAACGAATCGAAAAAAAGTCGCTCGGTGAGAAAATCTAAAAAAGATTTTCGGGATAAATATTTCATTAAGGATGTAGAAAATATTACCGGCATCAAAGCTTTTACACTTCGAGTATGGGAACAACGATACGGCATGTTATTGCCAAAACGGACAGATACGAACATTCGGTATTACGAGGAAGATGATTTAAAGTACATGATGAATGTGGCGTTGTTGAATGCCAACGGATACAAAATTAGTAAGATAGCTGAAATGTCGCGCGAAGAGGTACAACAAAGGACTCTTCACATTTCAGAAAATAACAGTACACATCAGGCACAAATACAAGCATTAACGAACGCCATGATTGCTTTTGATGAGCGGGAGTTCAACAAAATTCTATCAATCAACATGTTAAAATTGGGAATGATCGAAACTACTTCGAGTATTATTTTCCCATTATTGCAGCATGTTGGAATTTTATGGTTAAGTGGCTCAATAAATGTTGCGCATGAACATTTTATCACAAATTTGATCAAACAGCGCATGTATACAGCCATTGATCAGATTACCACACCTTTGGTTCCAAATGCACGAAAATTTATTTTGTTTCTTCCGAATGGTGAGAATCATGAATTGAGCTTGTTGTTCGCTAGTTATATTTTAAAAACGCGCGGTCAACAAGTGGTTTATATTGGTTCTTCAACACCAATGGACGATTTGAATCAACTTTTTAAAGTTCATCAACCCGATGTGCTTTTTTGTGCTGTTACTAATGCAAATTCGCATATGCCCATTCAGGTTTATATTAATACATTATCTCGCACCTGGCCCAAAACAACAATTTGCATTACAGGGAATCAAGTAGTAAAGCGCAAAGATTTGAAAGTTCCAGCAAATTGTAGAGTGATTTCGGATACAACCGATTTCTTTAAGTTTTTGGATGGTGCTGATTAAATAGTTTTCGCATATTATTCTTTTTGGCATACTCTATTAAGAGTTAATTTCTTTTTTAACACTGAGGGGCAACATTTGACTCATGAATGTTACCACATTTTTAATTTACAGTCTATTTCAATTTACTAATAGGTAAATTTCAGGCTAAAATTCAGATCTTTAGATTCACTTTTTTAACAATTTTATAATTTATTTTCACCACGTAGTTCTTGTTGAAAACAAATATTTGTGCACCAAAAAACCACAAATATTATGTTTAGAAGTGTACTAAAGTCGTTAATTCTGGGAATTCCATTCTTTTGGATTTCTGGAACAAACGCACAGATTAATCCGAAATTTATTTCGAGACATTCTGTAGGAGCCTATTTCGATCAAGGAGCGGCGGAGATCGTTGCTTACAGTTCGAAAAACAAAAGAATGTTTGTTACAAACAACGTAACTAATTCTATTCACGCTGTGAACATTGCAGATCCTTCCAATCCTGTATTGTTCGACACTATTTCATTAAAGTCTTTTGGTTCTGATGTTACTTCTGTTGCTTGTAATGGCGACTATATTGGCGCTACCGTAATTGATTCAACGGGTAAATTAGCTAACGGTAAAGTTGTATTCTTCAATGCAAAAACTTTAGCATTTGTAAGTCAAGTTAAAGTTGGACCAAATCCCGACATGTTAATTTTTACTAAAGATGGTAAAAAAGTACTTGTTGCAAATGAAGGAGAACCATTGGATTATGTAGTTGATCCTGAAGGTTCAGTGAGTATTATTGATATTACCAGTGGCATTGGTACTTTAACCAATGCAAATGTTACTAAAGCTGGTTTTACAGCGTTCAATAATGTTGCAATTGATCCAAAAATTAAAATTACAGGTAAATTGGTTGATTCTGCAACAAAATCATCAGTTGTTAGAAGTTCTACAGTAGCGGAAGATTTAGAACCTGAATACATAGCTGTATCGGATGATTCTAAAACAGCATGGGTTACATGCCAAGAAAATAATTGCATCGCAGTGTTAAACTTAGACAGCAATAAATTTACTAAGTTAATTCCGTTAGGTTTTAAAAATCATAATATCGTAGGACAAGGTTTGGATTACACCAATCAAGGTTCTACAATTTCTATTGATACAGTAAAAGTATTTGGAATGTATCAGCCGGATCAAATTTATTCGTATAACGTAGGTGGAACAACATATTATATCACAGCAAATGAAGGTGATGTTAGAGCGGATTGGGGAAATGTAAATAATGAAGAACAAGATATCCGTAATTCTTCGATAAAACTGGATACTGCTAAATTTGGTTTGAGTTCGGTTACCTTATTGAAAAATAATAACGGAAGAGGCCGATTAAAGATTTCTTCAAAATACGGTGATTTTAATAACGACGGAAAATTTGATTCATTGTTTAGTTATGGGGCACGATCTTTCTCAATTTGGAATGGTACCACCGGTGGTTTAGTGTATGATAGTAAAAATGAATTTGAAACTATCACTGCTGCAAAGTATCCTACAATCTTTAATGCCAGTCATACAAATAACACTAAGAAAAACAGAAGTGACGATAAAGGTCCTGAACCTGAGTGTATAACTATTGGTAAAATATTGGATTCAACGTATGCATTTATTGGTTTAGAGAGAATAGGTGGTGTCATGATTTACAACATCACGGATCCTAATAACGCTCGATATGTAAATTATATTAACACTCGAAATGCATTGGTATCACCTTCGGCAGCAAATTTATCCAGTGTGGGTGACTTGGGACCAGAAGGACTTGTTTTTATACCTAAATCTGAAAGTCCAAACGGAAAAGATTTATTATTAGTTTCCAATGAAATCAGTGGAACCGTTGCAATTATTGAATTAGAAAATCGCAGTGATTTCCAAATGCAAATTTTGCACTCTAGCGACATGGAAAGTAGTGTTTCTGCTACAGCAGATGCATATAAATTCGCTGCAATTGTTGACAAATTAGAAGATGCTCATATAAACAATCTAACTTTATCATCGGGAGATAATACATTGCCTGGTCCGTTCTTATCTTCTGGCGAAGATAGTCGTGTTCAAGTTGCATTAAGATCTACTGCATCATCTTACTATTCTGGAACAACTAGTGGTTTAAGAGGTTCTGTAGGACGTGCAGATATCGCATTGATGAACATCATTGGTTTCAACGCTTCTGCATTGGGTAATCACGAATTTGATTTAGGAACTTCTGAACTAAATTCACAAATTGGTGTTGATATTCGTTCAGGTGGATCGGATAAGCGCTGGATAGGAGCACAATTTCCTTATGTTTCAGCAAATTTGAATTTTTCATCTGACGCAAATTTGAGTTATTTATATACTTCGAATATTTTAAAGGATGTTGATTTCAAAACATCTTCATCCATTACTTCAAACTCAGGTAAAAAAGGTATAGCTCCCTCCATTATTATTGAAAGAAATGGTGAAAAAATAGGAGTTGTTGGAGCTACAACTCAAATTTTAGCTAAAATTTCTTCACCGGGCTCTACCACTGTAGTAGGTCCAAACCAAGATTCAATGGCAGCATTGGCTGCAATTTTACAACCCGTAATTGATTCCTTAGTTGCTAAAGAAGGGGTAAATAAAGTAATTTTGTTGGCGCATTTACAGCAATTATCAAATGAAATTGCATTGGCTCCTTTGTTGAAAAAAGTGGATATTATCATTTCTGGTGGTAACCATGATATAACGGCTGATGGAAATGATCGCTTGTGGGCTAGTCATACGAAAGTTCGCCAGTACCCAATTATAACTAACAACGCTGATGGTGATCCATTGGCAATTTTGAATAATACATCCGAATGGAAATATGTAGGTCGCTTTGTTTGTGATTTTGATACTGCAGGTAAATTACTAGTTAACACATTAGATTCTAATATAAATGGTGTGTATGCATCAGACAGTACTACCATCATTAATCTGTATGGAAATTATAATTCTGCATTCATTTCTGGATCTAAAGGTGCTTTGGCTAAAGTCGTTTGCGATTCAGTAGCGTCTGTTATCCGATTGAAAGATGGAAATATTTTTGGTAAAACCGCTATATTCTTGGAAGGACGAAGAGCTCAAGTTAGAACTCAAGAAACGAATTTCGGTAATTTATCGGCTCAAGCAAATTTGGAATATGCCCGAAAAGCAGATCCAACTGTAAAAGTTTCTATTAAAAATGGTGGTGGTATTCGTTCTGCAATCGGTGAAGTATATGCTGTTGGGTCAAATGTTACACTCACGCCACCAACAGCAAATAGTGCAGCAGGTAAAAATGCCGGTGATATTTCACAGTTAGATATTGAAGGAGCACTTCGATTCAATAATAAATTATCGGTGTTAACATTGACGGCTTCGAACTTAAAGAAAATTTTAGAACACGGTGTTGCTGCTACTACAAATAGTGCTACGCCAGGTCAATTTCCTCAAGTTGCTGGTTTGAAATTTAGTTTCGATGCAAACTCCAGTGCTAATAACAAAGTAAAAAATATTGCACTTATCGACAGCATTGGAAACATCACCGAAATAATAGCTGCCGATGGACAAATTATCGGAAACCCAAATCGTACATTCAGAATTGTAACTTTAGACTTCTTAGCTGGAGGTGGAGATAACTATCCTTTCAATACACTTGCCACGAATAGAATGAATTTAGATACTACCACGGCCATCAAAAATGCGGTTAGCGTTGCCAATTTCTCTGCAGTTGGAACTGAACAAGATGCATTTGCGGAATTTATGAAAACAAAGTATTCTAGTACGCCGTTCAACCAGCCTGAAGATACCATAACTTTGGATAAACGAATTCAACAAATTGTTCATCGTAAGGATAGCGTATTATTATGTGCAAAGCCTAGATATTCAAAACATTATGCGTTACCGAACAATAAAGTTTCTTGCGACACAATTTCAACCTTAACAACCGTAAATAAGAGTTATAGATTCAGGAACTGGAGTACAGGTGATTTAAGCATGTCTACAACAGCAAAATCAAGTGGTGTTTATTGGATTTATGAAGAATCGAATAAGAATTGTAGTATTGATAGCGTATATGTTGATTTAATAGGAAAAGATCAAGTACTTAAAAAAGATACTATTGTATGCAATGTAACTGCGAATGACACCTTGTTTATTCCAATCTCCAATTTCTTCGATACAGTTAATTATTTGTATTATAATAGTATGAAGAATTCAATCGAAAACATTCAAGCATATGTTGCTACGAATACGAATTCTATTTCATGGAATGGATTTGTTTCTACCGAAGAAAATCAGAATTTCAAGTGCAAAATATCGGTGAATCTTAAGTTATCGGTTGAGTTCCCCAATTTAGTTGGCACATCCGATACTATAAAAACTTCAAAAATGTTGATCCAAACGAATAGAATAAATAATACGAAATATGATTATTTATGGAGCAATGGTGATACCACTCCATCTACTCGCTTTGCTAACTCAGGCAAACAATGGTTCAAGCATACAGATACATTCGGTTGTTCTCAAACAGATACCTTTGTTTTCTCTAGAATTAGTTTGACCGTTCCAAGTATTATCAATACGAAAATTGGAAGAAATTTAGTTCTGAAAGTTAAGGATTCAACCAACCTGAATAGTTTTGTGGTTTGGAGCACAGGCGATACCAGCTGGAGCACAGTATTTAATGTAACAAGTGCAACTGATACTATTTTGGTAACTCAGTATGATCCGTATAGAAGCGAAACTAAAGTAATTATTATAAACGCTACTAGTTTAGAACCTCAAAAACTCGACCCTCAAGATGAAAAGGATACAGTTGAAATTGATATGAATCCTTCAATTAGTATTTCTCCGAATCCGTTTAATGAAGTTTTCTACGTTAATGGATTCAACAAAAAGGTAAATTCTAATATTTTGGTATTCAACTCAACCGGTCAATTGATTATCCAATCAACCCAACCTACAATTAATTTAGCTGGATTCCCCAATGGAGTTTATTTTGTTAAAATTGGTAGTTTAAATTTCAAAGTGCTTAAAAACTAAAACAAGAATTAGTTTTTAATAGTTCATTAACAAAGCCCTTCATTTTTATGAGGGGCTTTGTTTTTGTATGCGTTTTATATCAACTTCCGACATCAATTCACCACTTCCCAGCAGAAAATCTGCATACATTGGGCTCAACATTACAACCAAACTGCTACCTTTTGATCCCAATCCGTTGTAAACATACAAAGAAGATTCCTCTGGATGCTGACCTAAAAATGGACGCCAGGTTTCTACCGTTGGACGAGCAGCTCGAATATGTCCAACCACTTTTGGTGTCTTCGGAATCCATTCTGAAAACGTTTGCAAAAGCTCAGTTAAATCCTGCTGTTGTGGAAGTGTAGTTAATGAATTTTTATGGTATGTGGATCCCCCGATCCATCGATTATTTCCGATGGGCACAAGCCATTCCTTTCGTTTTAGAATGAAATTTTGAGGTAAATCTTCAAATTCAAGTGTGATTAAATCACCTCCAGTTGCATTAAGAGGTAAATAATTAAACCAAGGATTTTCAAACATTCCTACTCCTTGTGCAAATACCAATTTTTCAAATTTCAAACTGTTACTCTCGAAGGTATCTACAACGCTCGTTTTATCCATTTCAGAATTGTAATTAGAATTATCAAATGGAAAATTCATCTCAGTCTCGCTAGAAGCAATTTCTAAACCACCCAGTTCATATACATTCGTATCCAAATTCAACTGCGAATATTCAAATTGATCCGATATCCATAACACTCCGTGATAAATCAAATAGTTTTTAGCACATTCTAAAAATACGGAAACATCCAACTTGCCTGATAATTCTGTTATGGCTGCTCCAAAGGGCAGTGGAATCCCAAAGGAATCTATCGTACTGATTGGTTCAACCGTAGTTAAGTGATGGTTAAACCCTTTTTCGCGACTTCTTTTGCTCCAATTTTTAGTATGTGATTCATTTTTATGGACTTGTAATGTCGGAATCGCGTGAATAAACTCGGCATTCATTTTTTGTTCCCATTCTCCATAATATTCAAACACTTGAGGAAATAAATCGTCGCAATGCCAGGTTTTTTGCACATTTCGAGGCACCATGGGATTCATCATTCCTGCCGCCACGCGCGAACTTGAATATGGATTGAATGCGTCGATAATTGCAATTTTCGCACCCCGTTTATGAAGTTCCAAAGCCAATGTAGTCCCTGCAATTCCTGCACCTACAATTAATATATCCACTGAAGTTGCCTCGTTACTCATTGTTTTTAGAACGGTTTAAAGAATTATAAATGAATTTACGGGTGTTATTGAGAATACTTATCATGAGACCAACTAAATTCCTTCAAAGCTAGGGTTGTTACTTCCGTCTTTTATTCGGAAATTGCCTCTTTATTTAGAATCCGTTGCAAATTTAGAATAACCAAACCGTATGAAGTATATGAAATTGAATATATTTGTTCTTTTTTTCGGGGGATTTTTGTTCCGCGTTGCAATCGTGAATGCTCAAACGAATTTACCTCGAATTCCAGAAAAGTCATTTTATTATTTACCAGAACTTCAACTAATAGCTAGTCAATTGGATGGTGATAATGCTTCAGGTTACAATAAATTTGGATTCTTGGCACAAGTAAATTTAGGTTGGAAGCAGAATCAAGAACAGACGTGGGAACTTTCCATTGGATTTTCAGAACGGGGGAGTCGAAGAGGCTATAATCCCGATATTCCAGGTTTAAATCCATTCCATATTAGGTATCGTTCAGTAGAAACCTCCTTGAATTACGGTTTTCCATTGAATTCACTCAAACAATCTTGGGATATTCCTTTGGATCTTTTTGCTGGTTTAAGAATGGGTAGACTGATTCAAATTGAAGATACCGAAAGGTATGCTCTTTACCTCGATGAAGTGTATCGCCCTTACACCATTTCTTTAGAAGTTGGTGCAAGATATCCAGTTAATGACCATTGGGCACTTTCTGTTAGAGCCAATTACAGCGCCGTTTCCATGCTCAAGAAGGGTGCAAGCAGTAACCCTTTATATCCAACAGGAGTCTACAATAATGCCATCGGTTTAGGATTCATATACGTGCCGTGAA
>CAMDDG010000039.1 GCA_945890895.1 Chitinophaga pinensis
CAAACTTAGACTTTACTTCATGTTCAGATTGTTCAAACTCATTCACTCCCCAAAATGTGACATCAATGGTACCTGTAAACTTATAATACCCCATATAAGCAGGTTCCATACTAATTTTAAACGAATTACCTTGCTTAAAAAAGTCACCCTCCCAATTTACAACGATCGGATTTCTTCGATCTATTCCATCGGCACAAGTTTCATATGCTGTATCTCCAAAACGTACTATAAACCATTTTTGATTATTACTGGTATCAAAGGATTCAATTGGAACTTTCATGTCAATGTTCTCAATTCCATGAAGCACCCGTGCATAGTCCATCATCAGATCAACTAGCTTTGACCTTTGATAATCAGCAAAATAATTATCTCCAACAGAATCTTCGAAGGTTTCAACGTAGATCCGACATTGAGATAGATAAACAACACTAAATAATGCAACCGCCCATTTAGCCAAATGCTGTAAAGGTTGTTTCAAGTTTCTTTTTTCGGGGGACATCAGAGCGTATAAGTTTTAAAAGTTCATACAAATTTAGCAATAGTTATTAAAATGCAAGTGCGTTTCATCTGTTCCCTCCAATTTTGACTGTATATTTGCCCTTCTTTTAAAATAAATTAACCCAATGGTCCCGTAGTAGAATGGATACTACGTGAGTCTCCGGAACTCAAGATACAGGTTCGATTCCTGTCGGGACCACCAGATTTACACTACTAAAGCCACAAAACCTATCTTACCTCCTCTAAAAGAACCATTTTTTAGGGATTTGGTAAATTCGGCATACATTCAACTCTTTTTGAAATGCTCGTTTTTATTTCTTAAAATTTGTGTTCTTTAATTTTGTTTTTTATCCAAACTGAAACTTTGTGCGCATCCCCATTCCAAATATGCCCACCATCTGTATATTTCACAGAATCGTGGAAGGTTCTCAAATTGATAAATTGAATTTTATTATCATGGGCAAATTGATTTATCACTGAATCAAAATCAGGTGCGAATTTATCTTCTAGTTTTGACAATTCCTTATGCACCGGAAGTTGCACTAATACCACTTTTCCATCTTGTTGAAGGTACTCCACAATTTGGTTAAAATAACGCATTCTTACAGGCGAAATCCTTCCTTTTAAATAGACTTCCTTCTTCTTATTGTAGCTTAATTTGTCTTTAAAATTACGTTTAAAATGTTGCTCCATTTCATTGGAATCCATCTCCACAACAAATCTTCCATCGTTATTTACATAATGCGGACTTATACAATTTCGGTAGATTTCCTTCCATGTAGTCGGCTTGTATTTTAACAGATAAGAAAAAGAAATATCCGAAATCCATGGAGGTGTCACCTTGCCAACGAAAGAAGAATTACTGGATTCAAAAGCATCGCCAGTGAAAGAGCAAAAAGCCCATGGATCTACACAAACCAAATGCAGTTTGTTGTTTGAATTCCATTGTATCTTATCTTTTTTTGATTCCGAAATTGGATGAAATCGCTTTATTAAATCGAAATACGACGAATCAAAAGGAGAAAAAGACTGTGTAAAAGCGAAATTATACATATTCCCAAAAAGTGAAGGTTCAATGGCTTGTGCTGCCCTACTTGTACCAACAACCATTCCTTCTGAATGAAAGCGGGTTAACTTCAAATAATAGGGATCTATTTTTGCTGCAAAATGATTTACTAAAATCCAACCACCTATTAGAACAAATAAAACCAATGGTGCGAGAAACAAGGAAATATTCTTTAAATAGCTTTTCATGGATTATCATTAAAACTGAAAATAAATAAATTCTTGAGAGTTAGCACCCCACCAAAAAATGGATACTATTAACATATAATAAAACGACCATCGTAACCACTTTGGCCAGAAATTAAGTATATTCTCTATCCCAAAATTATCACTTCGACCTTTCCATTCTAACCATACAAAACCGATAACTAGCCCTATTAATTCAAAGGGTCTAACTTCAGGCAAATCCCAAAAATGAGGATTTACCATTTTGTAAATCATGTAAAAAGCTTGATCCAAGCTATCGGCTCGAAACAGAAGTCCCCCCAAGCAAATCCAACCAAATGTAAAAACAATCCGATGAATGTCTTTTAATTGTGGGGGTTCACTAATATTAACAGAAAACGGACTTTTAACCGATGATTTAACCAGTATCGGCAAAAACGAGAATCCCCAAAATGCTCCCCAAGCTACATAGTGCCATTCAGCTCCATGCCAAAAACCTGAAATTAAAAAAGTAATAAAAACGGCTAGAAACGTTCCTTTTTTTCCAGCACTTCGCCAAGAGAACGCCAAGGGTGTGAATACATAGTCATTCAGCCAAGTAGTTAATGAAATGTGCCATCGTTTCCATAATTCACCAATGCTTCTCGAAAAATACGGAAATCTAAAATTCTGTGTTACTTCAAATCCCAACAATCCAGCTATTCCCACTGCAATATCTGAATATCCTGAAAAATCGCCGTATACCTGAAAAGCAAACAATATAACACCCAACAACAAGGTAGCAGAATTGTAGGTTTCATAATTCTGAAAAATATCATTCACAAATACTGCTGCGTTGTCTGCAATCACCATTTTTTTAAACAATCCCCATAAAATCTGCCGACTAGCAACAACCATTTTTCCGTATTCAAATTCTCGCTTTCTCCCCAATTGCGGCAACATGTTGCTGGCTCGTTCAATGGGTCCGGCTAATAACAATGGAAAAAAAGAAACGAAAGACGCATATTTTAAATAATTCGGAGTTGGTTCTATTTTCTCAAAATAGATATCCAAGGTGTAACTAAGCGTTTGAAACGTGTAAAAGCTAATTCCAACCGGCAACAGAATATTTAATCTATTTACAGAAATTGACTTTCCAAACAATTCAAATGATTGGACAAAAGCATCAATAAAAAAATTGTAATACTTAAAAAAACCTAATAATCCTATGTTAATACAAATGCTGACTAGGAGTAAAGCTGTTCGTTTCCCTTCCTTCTTAGTTGAATTCAACGCCAAGCCAATAAAAAAATCAACGGTGGTATTTAAGGCAATTAACAAGAGAAACTGTACATCCCACCATCCGTAAAAAAAACAGCTACTTGCAAGTAAAAAAACATTCTGATACGTGTATTTTCGGTTGAAAACCAACCAATAAAACACGAAAACTAAAGGAAAGAATAAAGCAAACTCAAGAGAATTAAAAAGCACTTGGTAAAATTACTACAAAATTGTAAACCGATGCCATTCGGAACCCAAATCGGTTTCAATTACTAATATATAATTCCCCTTTTGAACAGAACTAAAGTCTAGTTTCTTGGTGTACAATCCAGAACCAACTGAATCTAATTCTGATTCTGATTCTAAATTCATGATCAGCTTTCCTTCGGTTGAATATAATTTATAAGAACGTATTCTATTTTCAGAAATTAATTCCATTTTACCCTGACTTGGATTGGGATAAACTCTACATTTAGCTGGCATCATTTGAAGCTTTTTTGAAGTCAAAATCGCTCCTTTTTCAAAAATCCGAGCATAATATATCCCTCTTCCATGCGTGGCTACCGCGATGGTACCATCCAATTCACGATATGCAATCATGTCAACCACCGCATGACCGATTTCTCCTGGACCTTGATGTACCCACTCCGTTTGTGTACCCAACAATGTGTCTGTAGCATATAAGCCCACACTGGTTCCAACCATGTATAGCATTCCATCTTTTACGGGAATAAAAGAAAACCATCGAATCGAAGGACCATCTCCGGTTCCATTATCATTGGCCTCCAAATTTCCACCAATTTTTTGCCAGTTTTCACCGCCATCTTGTGAATGAAACAAACTATAGACCCCATAGTTGGAGTAACAAACCACCAATTCATTACCATTTTTAGGATTCACTGCAATACAACTAACATTCGCACTTCCTGTAACTGACGGTGTTTTTAACGTTTTAAAACGCATCGTGCCGCTGTCTGCATTATCTACGGAATACAGATACTTCACATTGTTGCCAAAATATACTTTATGGGAAGGATTATCTACTGAAACTGCTAGGGCTGTAATCTTTTGGGAAACAACTCGAATAGAATCTATACTGCGCTGCCATCCCAAAGAAATGGAGTCTGTTGAATTGTCTAAAATGATCTTATCCAATTCGTTGTTCCTCCAAATGTGCCTACCGCCTGCCATGTACATGATTTTTGGATTTTTGGGATCCAATACAAATGGGTTGATAAACTGATAATTATTGCGAGGAACACCAATTGGATCAATTCTCCTTTTGGATAGTACATTTCCTGAGGCATCTAATTCCGCTTTCACGGTATTTCCCAATTGTTTGGAGAAATACGCAAATTTTCCTCCTGGCTCAACCGCACAATACGACCCATCACCGGGATAAGCTACATCCCATAAGGCTTCTGGTGAACGGTCATTTACAATCATTTGATTGTTGTCTTGCGCACCGGCAACGAGCAAATCGCTCACGTTGGTGGCTGGATCCAAAGCTACTGTATACCATTGTGTAGTCAAATAACCATGATTCAAACTGTTCCAAATTACCGAATCAGACAAACAATTTTCGGTTTGGAATATACCGCCATCATTGGCACTTAATGCAATTTTTGGATTGTTAGGATGAAACATCCAAACATGTTGGTCGGGGTGTTGATTGGGCCACATTTCAAAATTTGGAAGAGAGGTTTTCCATTTGTAACCTCCAATCATAGTGGTATTCAATGAGTCGCGAAAACCTGTTTCTGAACGATACAAATTGGTTCCGCCTATAAATACAACATCATTATTGTTTGAGGAACCAGGAAAAACATGAACCAACATATCATAACTTCCTTGTGTTCTCCAGCTGTTTAACGCATAATTCGACAGTGGCAAATTTTGAGAGATATCGGCTTGACTTTTAATTCCGTTGTTTGCATCCCCCAAAAAAGTAGAATCCGAATTTTTACGGAATAATTCCATAAAAAACATTCCACCCCACTCAATTTCACCTCGGGAATCAGGTAGCGGCTTGCCCCAATTCTCCAAGTTAACAATGATATACATTCGCACTGTAGAATCGTTATTAGACGGATAATTAAAACCCACTACGGACCGATTGTATGCCTTTCCTTGCCAGTTAGATGGAGTAATATCTATCCAATCCCAACCGTTAATACTTCGAAATACACCACGCTTTCCCACAGAAGCATCCGAGCTGGAAGTACTGTAAATTACACCGTCTTTATCTATTTCAATTTCATTAAAATACGCTGCTGTTTTTCGTACGGTAACCCAAGTTTTTCCGCCATCATTAGAGCGCATAACATTTTGATAAGTTGATGCATACAAAATGGTTGAATCGTATCGAGTTGTATCCACCAAAACCTTCCACACCAACTGCCAAGGTGATGAAAATGCCGTGGGTGTATTTACGGCTGTACTTGAAATGGGTGTCCAGGATTTACCTGAATCCGACGACATTAGCAAACCATTACCGTAGTAGTAAGCACCAGGTGCTCCAGCTGATTGGCCGTAAGCTTCACCGGTTCCAGCATACCAAAACTGTTCATATCCTTTTCGTTTGTCTTGAACCAAACAAGAAACACTACTCATTTCGTGAGGTTCTTGGGTAGTACGCCAAGATTCACCTCCATTTTCGCTAATCCATAATCCACCGGATACTCCACCTGCTACTATTCGTTTTGGGTTGCACACATCGTATGCTGCACCTCGGGTTCTTCCTCCAACATGAAAAGGCCCTCTGTGCATCCAAGGTGTACCCTTTACTGCCGTTGGATCTATTACGACTTGAGCATGTGTTTTTACAAAAGCCAATTCCTTAAACCGAACGTTGTCAGGAACTTTACCTGTTGATGGATTTGCAATTCGTTCTAATTCCCATTCTTTCCTATTTTGAGGTTCTCCCAATTGGGCATTTACCGTTATTTGAAAGAATAACAACGCACTGATAAGTAATATTTTATGCATATAATCGATGGATTTTCTATATTCACCGTAAAGTTCTGAAAAGAATTTTAGTTTTAACTATATTGCAAATAAAAAATTATGCCATTCACACCCATTACCCTCGCTATTGTTGTAATTTTATTCATTTTTTTGGGGACAAAAGTTGTGCCTCAACAACGAGCATACGTTATTGAGCGGCTGGGAAAATTTCATTCCATTTTAAATCCGGGACTCACTTTTATCATACCCTTTATTGACCGAGTTGCTTATAAGTTTTCATTGAAGGAAATGGCTCGAGATATTCCAGAACAAGTTTGCGTAACCGCCGACAACGTGCAAGTAGGCGTAGATGGTGTGGTTTTCTTACAAGTTGTAGATGCAAAAAAAGCAGCTTACGGTATTGGAGATTATGCTTTTGCTGTAACCCAATTGGCTCAAACAACCATGCGAAGTGAAATTGGTAAAATTGACTTGGATAAGTGTTTTGAAGAAAGAACCAATATTAATGCTGCGGTTGTTAGCGCCATCGACGAAGCTGCTCAAGGTTGGGGTGTAAAAGTATTGCGTTATGAAATTAAAAACATTACCCCTCCAGCTAGCGTGTTAAATGCCATGGAGAAACAAATGCAAGCAGAACGAGAAAAACGTGCAAAAATTCTCTATTCAGAGGGTGAAAAACAAAGTTCCATCAATGTAGCCGAAGGTAACAGAGTTAAAGTAGTTTTAGAGTCCGAAGCCGAACGTCAAAAGCAAATCAATCAAGCAGAAGGACAAGCTCAAGCCATCAAAGCCATTGCACAAGCCACTGCTGAAGGTATAGAAATGGTGGCCGCAGCCATCCAAAAAGACGGTGGATTCGAAGCAGTTCAATTGCGTGTTGCTGAAAATCTGGTTGAGCAATATGGCAAACTTGCGAAAGAAACGAATACCATGATTTTACCTGCCAACTTCGCTGATGTTGGTTCTTTAGTTACAGCTGCTATGAGTGTAGTGAAAAATCAAAAATCATGAATATATTGAATGAAATATCCGATCATACTGTATGGATTTCATTGGGCTTGTTGTTTTTAGCTCTTGAACTCCTTACTGTAGGATTTTTCTTCTTTTTTCTGGGGATCGGTAGTCTGGTTACTGGATTTATTTTACTTACTGACATTGAATTATCTATTTCGGCTCAAATTATTTTAGCTGTTTTAATTTCTTTAGGTAGCTTACTTGTGCTTAGAAATCCCTTGAAAAAATGGTTTAACTCAAACAAAAACGGGGGGTATCACGATTTTGAAGGCACCATAATTGAAGTTTCCACCTGGAATACCAGTCATCGCACAGGCACGGCCTTGTTCCGTGGAACTCATTGGCAACTAAAATCCACCTCTGATCTTTCAGTTGGTCAACAAGTCAAAATCCTCGAAGTTGAAGGAATTACTTTGGTGGTTGAAGGAGTGTAAATATAGTGTTATTGCAAATTCATTAATCCTTTTTACTAAATTCGGAAATTACTGGCAGAGCTTTATAAGAGAAATCAAAACATGCTTGATTTTCCCAGGGAGAACCTTGTTTTGATTCGGGACCGTCGAAAGCAACCCATACACCTTCCCAATAACAATAACCACTGGAAAAAGGCAACGAATACGTTCTTCTCATCATTTCACCAACGAAGTTACTTTGACCATCTATAGTTCCAGGATAATTTGGATGTAGATCGCCATCCCAACCTACTACATTATCCGTCCAATCGGCCCAACTGAATGTAAAAGGATAACTATTCTCGGCAATAATCATTCGCTTTTTTGTGTTATTTTGAACTCTATTCAACGTTTGAAAAAGGCTATCCAAATTATTGCCATGCCACTTTGGATAATATGAAACTCCTCCGATATCGTAGTCTATATTATGATTATTTAAATGACTAAAAAACCAGTCTGCATTATGATAACTTGAAATATGGAAAATAATTCGAGTACTTGGCTTCACTGCTCGCGTTTGTTTGACTGCTTCTCTACACAATCCATAGAAATTGGCCGTGTCACTAATTACACCAACTGGCCATAACATCCCACCATCAATTTCATTTCCTAATTGTATAAAATCAGGTTGGAATTTACTCATTAATTCACGGGTATACGCAGATAAATCATTCTTCAATAATTCGAAATCTTGAGAATTCCATTCTTGTGGAATTTTTTGATTTCCTGGATCTGCCCAAGTGTTGGAATAATGAAGATCCAACCAAATCAAGAGCTTACTTTTCCTCGCTAACTGAGCTAATTTATAAATTGTATCCGTATTATAATTTGGATCACTTCCTACCCATGTACGTAAACGGATCGTGTTGATGCCACTTTTTCGCAAGTAATCAAAGATAGATACATCCTTACCTTCCCTATTTTTAAAAATCACTCCCTTTCGAAGTATCATCGCCAAACTACTAACATCCATGGCTACGATTGTTGAATCGGGACTAGCTAACATTAACTGTGTGTCCGGTTGTTGGGGATTTGGCTGCTCCTTTTTACAACTGGTGAAATTCCAGATAAGCGCCAATGCAAACAGTAGATTTTTAAGATTATCCAATGCAGAGTTTCCTTTTTGAGTTCTGTAAATCACCCTTCTAAAATACATTCTATAATTCAATTATATCGCCCGCCTAACTAATTATGACAAAAACTCAAAATCTTAAATTATATAAATCCATTCGCGATATTCAGTAATTAAAATTTCATATTTACGAATATTTACTAAATATCTAAAATCATACAAATCATTTACCTTTGTATCTACTCAATGAAATTTTCGCTTAAAGTTTTATCACTTGTAATTTTTTTGCTCTTTTGGGGGATGGAAACCGTGTTCGCACAATCTCCGAACCCCTATCCCAAGAGAATTAAAATACAAGTCTATGAAGCGGAAACCCAAGATCCCGTTCCCTTTGCAACCGTGCATTGGACCGGAAGTAACATGGGATTTCAAACCGATTTCGACGGGAAAATTAACACCATTGTTACTAAATGTTATTCCGATTCTCTCCGATTTATATTTGGCGGTTTGGTTTCGCAAACTGTGTATATTGATACATCGCTCACTGTAATCGAAAAAACCGTTCTCCTCAAACGCGAAATCCTTAAAACTCAAGAAGTAAGTATTTCTCTAGGAGTTAATCCTGCCATGAAATGGGTAAATTTAGCCATCGCCAATCGCGAAAAAAATAACCCCGATGAAATGGTCAATTATCAATGTGAAGTATTTGCCAAAACCATTCTATCCGTTAACAATCTTTCTAAAAGAATAGAACGTCTCAAAGTTGGCCGACAAATTAACGCCTTATTCGACACGCTTGAATACCTAACAGGTGATACGGAAAAAGCAGTGCTACCTGTATTCTTTTCAACTACTTTAAGTAATTATTTTCATCAGAAATCTTCTATCTTAGAACGAGAAGACATTATTGCTACACGGGTTCGCGGTGTTGGTATTACCGATGGAAGTACGGCATCTCAATTAACCGGAAGTTCATTCGCGCGCTATAATATTTATCGAAATCGATTGCAACTTCTAGGGAAAGGGATTGTATCTCCCATAGCTGATGTCGGTCTATTATTTTACAATTACAAGTTGATTGATGTAGATAAAACACACGATCTCAGATGGTTTGTTGTCAAAGTATCCCCCAAAAATAAAAATGATATTTTATTTAACGGAATTATTTGGATTGAAGAAAATACCGGTGCCATTACGCGTTTGAATCTTGAAATTAACGAAGCATCCCAAATTAATTTCTTGGATCGACTAAGAATTACCCAAGAATTCGGCAATTCCAATATGAAGGAACTTCCCTATGTGCTAATTAATTCTAGGTCACTAGTAGATGTTTCTGAATTTTCCAAAGAAAGCATGGGTGTTTTGGCAACCAACGTTATTACATACAGAAATTACAAATCACTTCCAGAATTTTCAAAAGGCTTTTTTGACCAAGCTGTGGTTGTAGCATCTGATGCATTAAACAAATCCGACTCATTTTGGTATGAATCCGCTCATATTAAACCCAATATTTTTGAACAAAAAGTAGTCGATAAAATTGAAGCAGTTCGAGACATTCCTACCATTGATCGAAGTACAAAAGCCCTAAATTTCCTAATAAGTGGATACTATTCAGGAAAAAATTGGAAAGTAGATTTAGGCCCTTACTATTATTTGGCATTACTAAACCCCTTAGAAGGATTCAGAACTCGCTGGGGATTTAGAACATCCAACAATTTTTCAAAAACCTGGCAATTTGAAGCTTTTGGTGCCTATGGATTTAAAGATGAACGTTTCAAATACGGAGCAAATATTACATGGTATAAGAACATTAAAAAAGGTGAAATATTAAAACTATCCCGAACTGAGGACACTGAATTACTTGGTTTTGTAGACAATGAAAACATGACATCGGGAGATGCACTAATTCTCGCCTTGAATATGTTCTCGAGCAATAGTTTAGCCTATTCTAAGAACACGTATTTCAGTTATCAAAGAGACATTATTCGAGGACTTGATTTTAATCTTAAGTTCAGCCACAGAATTTATGATCTACCTCACGATCAACGTTTTAAGTTAGGATGGTTAGAATCCGCGCATGCCGATAATATTGCCACGCATTTAAATAATGCCCTGATTTCGTTGAGATTTACTTATGAACCTCAAGTTTTTTATGTGATTAATGACAATCGCAGGTCTAACTGGGCTTCTCCAGGCCCCAAATATACATTCACCTATCAACAAGCTTTACCCAATGTATTTGGAAGTCAACACACATATTCTAAGCTAAGTTTCAATTTCACTCATACTTACATTTGGCCTGTTGGAGGCAGAACACAATATAAAATTTCAGCGAACAAAATATTTGGCTCCGTGCCTTTCCCACTGTTAAACATACCCTTAGGCAATCAATCTATTGTGTACAATGCGCGAGCATTCAATCAAATGTATTTGTTTGAATTCGTAACAGATCAGAATATTGAAATTATATCTGAACACCATTTCAATGGCTTCTTTTTTAATCGCATTCCCTTGTTAAATCGTTTAGGTTGGAGAGAAGTAATTTCAGCAAAAATGATAGAGGGTTATCTTTCCAATCAGAATCAGCAATTAATTCCCGTTGAAATTCAAAAACAAAACAATGTGGTGCCAATTAAGTCGCTCAACTTTGTTCCTTATTTGGAAACGGGAGTTGGAATTGAAAACATATTTAAATTCATACGTGTAGATGCTATTTGGAGATTATCACATCCCAGCGCTGGACATAATTTCGGAATTAAAGTTTCATCATATCTAGAATTTTAATTTTTATCGTACTTTTTTTTGCATTTTTCCGTAAAATACAATTGATATTTATGGTTTTTCCGTAACTTCATTTTATAAATAGATTTGAACTTTGCCGCCCCAGTTATGAAGAAATTCACTTTTAAACTTTTAATTACGATTCTCGTAATTTTGATAAATCCAGATTCCGTTTTTGCTCAAGTTAACGATTCTAACTCAGTCACTTCAAAAGATACAATTTTATATCAATTCAATCTTTCCAATAATAATGAAATTTATGGAATCATTATAGAGGAGACTCCTCGAGAAACAACAATCAAGGCACAAGATGGTAGAATTATAATTATTCCAACCTTTGAGATTCTATCCAAAAAGCCGATTTCTCAGGTAATAAAGGTAAATGGGCAATTGGTATTCAAGAATCCTCATCCATCTCGATATTTTTATGGACCTTCGGCGTTACCCATGGAAAAAAATGAGTTATATATAAATTCGGTTTACTTCTTAACTGCACAAGTTCAATACGGGTTAACTGAGAATTTCTCTTTCGGATTTACTACTTCATTCTTTCTTTCTCCAATGGCATTAACAGCTAAGTACTCTATAAAATTGGATGAAAAAAACCATATTGCTTTCGGTGGTATGGGAGGTTCGTTTTCTTGGTTGGCTCCAGAATCTTATTGGGGTATAGGATTTGCTTCGTACACCTTTGGTAATTCTGAAGCCAATATTTCAGCTACCGCTTCGGCTTTGAAAACCAACTTCACAGAATCAACATCACCATTATTCAACTTTGCTGCACACAAACGTTTAGGTAAAAACCTGAGTTTTATGGCCGAAGTATATCATATACCTGAACTTAAATTTACTATTGGAGGTCCATTTTTAAGATTCTACTTCAATAAGACAGCGTGTTGGGATTTTGGTTTGATCTTCTTTAAAAGTGAGAGTATTTTTAGTTACAATGACGAACGTAACTTGCGAATACTACCCGCTTTCAGTTATACCTTCAAATTCAATCAAGATTAATATTATCATTTTATACCTTGTTTATTCGAATTACCTCAAACATTAGCAAAACAAAATTCAAGCTTATAATCACTTAATAGTATAAACTGATAATTATCATTTATTTTTTAAATAAGAAAACGCATTTTTGAGACATGAATACCAATCATTTAAAGTTGCTTGCCTCTTTCCTTGTATTTGTTGCATTAACTTGCACAAGTATAGGCCAAGCTCAAATCCCTACAGACAACAAAGCCCTAAATAAAGATTCTGCAAAATTAGAAATTGCTGATACCTCTTTATACATTATTAAAACCAACGATGGAAATTCCATTATAGGTAAAATTTTAGAGGAGAACCCAAGAGAAACCACGATCAAACTTCAAGACAATCGGGTAGTTATTTTACCTTCATATATCATCGTTTCACGCTCGAAGGTGTCTACCGAAAACATGATTAAAGGGCGCGTTTTTCTTCCCAACCCTCATCCTTCTCGATATTTCTATACACCCACCGCGCTTCCTATGAAAAAAGATGAAATTTACATCCAATCCATCTATTTTTTAACTGCACAAGTACAATACGGAATAACCGATAATTGGTCACTCGGAATTGCAACCACATTAGCCGCTATTCCTATGTTTATTTCAAGCAAATATTCATACAAAATAAAGGATAAACACCATGTGGCTATCGGCGGACAAATTGGAAATTTGACCTATGTGGAGCCAAATACGTATTTGGGTATTGGATTTGGTTGCTACACGTATGGAAACGCAGAATCCAATGTTACATTAGCCGCAGGATATTCAGTATATTCTGAGAAAGGCTATTTCCCATCCGGTTACTATCCCGATGGAACAGGTGGATATATTACTAAATATACCGATCGAAGAGTTTCTATGTACTCACCTGCAATAAGTATTTCAGGTAGTCGAAGAATCTCTAATTCTCTTGCT
This sequence comes from Chitinophaga pinensis, assembly GCA_945890895.1. Taxonomy (GTDB): domain Bacteria; phylum Bacteroidota; class Bacteroidia; order NS11-12g; family UBA955; genus VMCP01. Next base: position 13,224 of record CAMDDG010000039.1, read on the forward strand.
TTTATGGGCGAATTTTGGGTATTACCTGAAACAAACACCGTTTTTGGAGGTCCATTTTTAAGAATGTTCTTTAATAAAACCGCTACATACGATATGGGATTGGTTTACATTTTTGTGGATGATTCTCCCATACTTTTACCCGCTTTCTCATACACCCATAAGTTTAACCAAAATTAAACCCATTTAATTCCCATGATATCCCAAATAATTAAAAAATCAAGTTCAGCTTTATTCTTATTAAGCGCTATATTAATACAAGGCTGCGAAAAAATGATTGAAATTCCCAAATGCGGTACTCAAAAAGTATTGATGGTAGGTGCCACAGCTGCTACGGTTGAGGCATACATCGAATTCGATGGAAATGCAGAAACCATAGAAAGTGGAATTTGTATTGCTCAGCATTCAAATCCAACACTTAACGACATTGTACACAAAAACAAAAACACCAGCATTGAACCTTTTCAATTGGTAATTCAAGATCTTAAACCAATGACCACCTATTACGCCAGAGCGTATGCGCGCAATAGTGAAGGATTAAGTTATGGAAAAGCGATTTCTTTTAGAACTGGCAATAAAGAAATTGGTGAAGAATTTCAAGGTGGAAACGTATTCTATATTTTACAGCCAGGTGATTTGGGATTTGACTCAGCTGTTTGTCATGGACTTATTTGCACTTCTATTGACAAAATTGCTGAGTTACCTTTTTCTAATTTGTCAGGTAATTTTGGTGCTAACAGCAGTGAGATTGGATTTGGTCAAGAAAACACTAACAATATTTTTTCCAATATAGGAGTTAGTGCACCTGGACCCGCTTATTGTTACCAATTAAGTCATAAAGGATATTCCGATTGGTTTTTACCCTCCTTAAACGAACTACGTGTGTTAATGGAAGCGAATATGAGTTATATTTCTACCTATTCAACATGGTCTGCGTACATGTCATCTACTGAAATAGACAATATATATTACTCAGTTTATAGAGTCCAACCTGCTAACGGCTATTATTATTATAATGGAAATACCTTCTATGTTCCAAAAACCGACTATCGAATGAAAGAAACAAATTACAATATTTATGTTTGGCCCATTCGCACATTCTAAATATATCCGTTTGTGTGACGTTGGAAAATTCTAAAATATTTCCATCACTTCAAATTTAGCATCCAAAATTTTAATTGGGGAAGTACAAAAACTTTCTTAAACGAGTTGATTTAAAATGCTTCCCCAATATAAAAATAGATACCGTAACCCTCTTTTTGCAACCCTACATCAATGCGTGTAAAAATATCTTTTTTGGGAAACAATAAGTAACGCAAACCAGCACCCCCAGCAAATTTAAAATGTTGAATGGGCATAATATCCGAAACCGTTCCAATACTACTAAAAACCGCGCCTCCCAAACGCTTACTAAAGGGGAATGGAAGAAATCGATATTCCAATTGAGCTGCAACATACCTATTGTCTCTAAAACGACCTAGGTAATACCCACGCATAATCATATCACCGCCCATCATACTTAATTGGTTAAATGGAACTTGCCCTGAAGAAAATTGACCATACAACTGCATTGCCAATACTTGATTCTTAAATATCGGCTTGAAATACCTTCCGTCTACTATTAATGTATTCATTGGAAATGATTGTTCCCCGAACACCTTTCCATAATGCAAATAAGCGAGTTCAAATAAATATCCATCACGAACATTCAATACATTATGACGAGAATCAAAAATCAATCCCAACCCCAGACCTAAATTCCTACTTCCGTTTCCACCAAGAGGTATTGGATTGGTTTGAAATCCCTCAGACCAGTTAAATTGTGCTCGACTCAGTTGCTGATAGTCCAATTCAAGTCCTGCAAAGAAGTTACCCTTTACACGGTAAACCAACCTCTCCCGAATGCTATAATAATTGGCAGGCACTACTGCTTGAATCTCATCTTTAGAATGAATTCCAATTCCGTAAAACGATAACGGATAATTTTGCAATCGAATTTTACCAAGTGCCAAATATCGATTCTTCGCTCCAAAAATGGCATGATCCATCCATAAGCCAACTTGTTCGTTTTGGGTATAAAAACCGAATGCACTTATTTCACTTAATCGAATTGTTGTGTCGTTTTTATAATGAAAAACAACCAATCCGCTCATGCCAAATTCCCATCGCGTTTCAGGTGAATAGCCGATAGTTGGATAAAATAAAAATCGTGGTTTTGAACTAGAAACGGTGTCGCTCACCATGTTACGAATCCAACTTGGTAATTTTATCCTTGAATTCAAGGATAATAATTGATGATCCGGATGTATATAGTGAAACGCTGAACCTGTGCTTGATACACATGAATCCTCTTGCTGCAAAGTTGTCTCAGGTTCAAATGTGTTGATATTAGCTAATAAGGTTGTATCCTTAATACTTCCAGTTACCGAAGTGAACTTCGGCATCCACAAAATAAAAAAGACAATTCTACCCAAACGGGAGAAGAAATGACGATTCCCTTTTATCATCCTTGCAAAGAAAAGTTGAAATTACTAAACCCCAATTAGTTTTTTTGGAACTGTCCAGTAATTGAAACTTGTGAATTCCGAACTTCAACAAAATACAACCCAGAAGATACAGAACCCAACTCCAATTCGATTATACCATTTTCAAAACTAACTTGATTAAACGGTACATTTCGTCCAATCACATCCCGTATGTAGATAGCACGTATTCCTTCAGTTAACCATGCATCGGATTTCAAGAAAATGCGATTCGATTCAAGCGGATTTGGGTAAATTGTAATCGCTTGCTTTCTAAGCAATTCAGTATGGGTTCGATTCATAACAATGGTCTTGGATGATTTACATTCACAACCTTTCTCGGCAGTTGAAGCAACCATGCTTACCTCAAAAGTACCATCAGAGCCAAGATCATAAACAACAGATGCATTCACATTGCTCGAAGATTTATTTCCAATTCCTTTTACATTCCACTGATAATTTACGCCTTCTTGTCCACCAACAACACCTGATGCATTTTTAGGTTCAAATTTTGCTCCCCAAAAAGCATTTTCATAGGCAGTTGTAAACTCAAAATCACAGGTCTTGGGCAACTCAAATACATTTACCGGTTTTACTGTTATAGATTCACAACCATTTTTCAATTGAGCTCTCAAGGTTACATTGTATGTTTGATTTTGAACGGGTGAATATTTCTGGGATGCATTGAAACCTACAAATGTATCACTGTTTCCAAAATCCCAATGATACGAAAGACTATCCGATGCCATAAATTCTGTTTTATTCATGAAATGCACAGTATCACCTGAACAAACTTCTTCAAAAGTAAATTCCGGTTTCACTTCGTTCAAAACACTTATTTCACGTTCAATTGTTGAGGAACATCCATTATCTAGTTGAACTACTAAACTGATTTTATGATCACCTACTCGATTCCATAGCCATTGAATGGTATCTTTCGTAGAAACTTGAACATTGTTAATATTCCAACTTCGAGTTTCAGTAGTACCTGAAACTTTGGGTGTTTTGTTTTCAAACAATGTTTTACTATTCAAGCACAACCTATCGAATACAAATTCAGCCTCTGGAGATGGTTTAATTGTAATTGATTTGGTAATTGAATCATTACAACCAAATTCCGAATTGATTACCAATTTTACATTCTTAGTACCTGATTTTGTATATGCATAGCTCGTGTTTTTCTGCGTACTTACAGCACCAATTTCATCAAAATTCCAAACCACACCAAATAGACTACTGTTCATCACTGTGGTGTTACTGAATGTAACTTTATCACCTACACAGTTACCACCCGAATAGGTGAATCCCACTTTTGGATTTTCAAATACCGTAACTTTATTCTGAGCAGATGATGAACATCCGTTTTTATTTGCATTTAAAACAACTGTGTAAGTGCCATATTTGCTGTATTTGTATCCAAAATCCATCTTTGAAATTGTTTTATCACCTGAATTATCACCAAAATTCCAAATCATTGTGGCTAAGGTATCTGAAGAAATATTGCTAAATAAAATATCTTGGCCTTCACATCCACTATTTCGGGTAAACTTAGCAGTTGGAGTTTGAGTTATATTCAACGAGGTAGTTTTCTCAAAAACAAATCCGTAAGGATAGGTTTTTGCCACTAACTTTATTGTATAATTACCGCCAGACGTATAAATAAAACTACCGTCAATATCGTTGCTCGAATCCTTTGTTGAAGTACCATACATCCACGTGTAATCCATGAATGAATTTTTACCTTTAATTGTTGATTTATTCACAAAATCCAACGTATCGCTAGAACATAATTTTGAAGGTGTAATAAAATTCAATTTCGGTGTTGGATTGATATAAATCCAAACGTTGATGATCGTGTCGCAACCATTTAAATTATCAGAAATCTTTAATTGCAATTGAACTATTGAATCCTCCAATAATGTATCATTCGTAACAAAATTCCACTTCAAATCACTTGAACTTGTTGGAATAGTAATGCTACTTCCTGAAATCGTTTTTCCACTTGAAGTTCGCGCAGAAGTAGATGCCACCCATTTCTTAGTTGAACCATAATCAGAACGACTCATTCCTGTTGGTGCTGCTACATCAAAACTCACAGTCAATCCCAAATAGCTTGCAAATTGACTGCTTGAAATTAAATAGGGATTGTTTTTACTTCCTGAATTAGTAACCAAAGATAACTTGGATCCACCCGGAGCTTTTTTCACAAAGGTCGAAAAAATCAACGTATCATCTTTGGCATTGTCATTCGATTGACCAATAAATAATTTCAAATTCTGCTTACCAACTGCAATCAATTTCACCGGATTTGTAAATTGTATTACGGCTGTGTCCATTGGCAAAATAGTTTTTTTAATTTTCTCTGTAACCATTTTACCGTTGAATAAATAACCTACCATAATCTCATTTATGGTATCTGAGTAATCGTTTGCAACCGTCATTTTCAAGTTAAGTTCAGATCCATTGCAAATGGAGTCAGCAAGACTAAAATGTGCACGAACCATTCTCAAATTCATAGAATCTTCATAGCAGCCACGATCCGAGCTTACTGTATTTCGTTTCTTTCCAGTTAAATCTCGATCAGAAATAGATTGAGGCTCAACATTGTTTTGATTCTTTATGTTTTTGGGATGAAAATCGCCTTTTGCTTCGTTAACAAACTTGGAATTAATGTTGTAATTATCATCGTCAACAAATCCACTATTTTTCCAATCTGTATAATCTGAATATTGGTTTGTTTCAATAGCCCACCATTCGGTACTGTAATTTGAAATAATGGAATTGCTCGAAATTTTACCAATGGTGTTGTAAGTATATAAACTTACAATTGTACCAGTTCCACTGCCTTTACCATCTACAATGTTTCCAATAAAATCGATATTGGAATCATCATCTACGGAAACTAAACTACTAATATGATTGCTGTTATTATCATCGCGATCATAAAACGTATTTTGAATAATTTTTAAATTGTAGCCTGAATTATAATTGATCGTGTAAAGTCCATGTGTTTCCGCATCACCATAATTGCCCGCCAACAAGTTGCCCACAAAATCTACATTTTGCACATAAACAAAATAGCAAGCCGCTAAAATACCAGAAGAATTTCCTGCACAAGTATTATAAGTAACACGATTATTCTTTACTGACCAACTTCCAGCCCACATATTCGTAATACCGTAAAATTCACTTTGTGCTGAGTTGGAATCAACACGATTGTTATGAATCTCATTCATAGTGTATGAAATCGTTTGAACATCCAATCCATAAATACACATAACTACAGACTTATTTCCCCCGGAACCAAAATCACAATTTGAAATAGAATTGTTATTCATTTTATAATCGGCTCCATATCCGGCAAAAATTCCAAATGCATTTCCACCAACACCATTTACATTGTAGATGGTATTGCGATTGATATCAATGGCTTCCCCCAAATCCGAATATATCCCGTGAAACAAACTTGTATATACATGATCGTGTATGTAATTACCCGAAAACGAAACGATCCGTTTATTTGCGGGATCACCAATTACATTGAGAGCATGAATTCCATATAGTTTACTAATTAAATTAGTAGTTGAATTAATTGTGGCTCCCTTATAAGGTAATTGAAAGATTTCATTATCATCTAAACGTACAGCCCGATCCAAGGTGTATGCTTCTTCAATATAAATTGCTTTAACCAATGAATCTACTCCATCAGAACTACTGGCATCTGAACGCGAAATTTTGTTGCCAATGGCATGTTCTCCGTTCACAAAACGCATATAAATTCCTGTACTATAAAAATTGGTTATTCTATTATTAATGAAAGAATTATTTGTTCCGCTTTTGGAATAAGAACTGGAATTTTGCTGATCCAATATACCATAATTTGGACCAGGAGAACCACCCTTACTTTGCATAATACAATTACTAATGGTATTACCTATTCCATTAGAAAATGCATTTGGAGCCTTAGCTATTGCCGAATCTATATGCGCAAAAACCACATAACCACCTTCCTGAGTAGATATAGAATTTAGTTTACTAAAATTAAAAATACAACTATCTATGGTGTTACTATCTGCTTGGTTACTCAAACGAATACCCATTAAACTCGAAGACGTGAATTGATTTTCAAAAGTCAAATTTTTAATAATCACGTGATCCACGCCATTTAGAAATACCATCTCTCGTTTTAAATTCCCAACCAATTTCTTCCCTCTACCATTAATAATTAATCGTGACTTTGCACTCGTTGGGTTGCTACTAGGTTTTAAAATCGTATTGGTTTGTGTAAGAGTAATATCGGAATTGAAATTCAATATCACATCTCCATTAACTCCAAACTTATTAAAATCCGTAACGAATGATTCAAACGTTGTGTAATCAGACCCAGAGCTGCCAATGGTATAAACACCTTTAAGTTGGGCCCAAGTTTGAATCGGATTGATTGAAAGTACTCCTATTAAAACAATTTTAAAAATGCGGGTAATAGACATAGAAACAAATTTAATCATTTCAAAGTCTTTATAATGTAAAGAATTATTCAGCAGTTAATCAATGTCCAAATTATTGATTAACTGCAAAAAGAATTTCAGTTATTTCATAATTTGAAACTTGCCGAGACGTTCAGAGCCCTTCATCAAAATATAAATTCCATTCGGCAATTTAGATACATCCAAAAAACCATCATCCCATTTAATTTTAGCAATAGCATCTCCTGTATAAGAATATATATCAACTACTTCACTTTCATGATCACCCAATCTTCTACCCTCAAATTTCAAATCATGAACGAATACAAAATGGCTTGTCGGATTAGGGAACAAAACATACTTACTTGATTCTTTAACATTGAATCCGTGTGTAAATTTAAATTGTTGTTTAGCAGAAGCAACTCGATCTGAAATATAGGGTTTTACACCAAAAGTTGCGTGATTTCCCAGCCCTTGATTGATGGACTTCTTCCAATCATCGTATGTAAACCCGTAATCACTACTCCAAGTACCTGAAAAATGTTTATCCTCCTTAATCCATGGATCCAATCGTTTTGCCAGAGAATCAATTACTGGGAACATGTGTTCCTCATTAAAAAAATCATTGACTGCGCCAAAAACAAAACCTTCAAACATCTTTTGAAACTCGGCATGTTCCAATAATGCATAGGTAAGAGTAGCCGAACTTTTCCCTTTATCTCCCCAATTATGAATGTTTCTTGTGTTGATATTGGAGAAGCCCCATTGCACACCGAAAGTGTTATCCATATCATACGGCACATAGATGAATTTTTGATCTTTAGTTCGATCATACAAGTAATAATTATTTTTATTGGCAAAATAATTATCCCAATGACCGATTAAAATTTCAGCAGCCAAAGCTTTTAAATACGCATCCGTGTTTACCCATTTTCCAATCGAATCTTTAAATTTATCCGCAGGCAATTTATTAATCAGCGAAATTAGGTCCACCAATCGAGTGTAGTCGTCTTGAGATTCATTGGTTTTTAAATCGTATGCTCTTTCGTTTTCGGGGGATGGATTAATTACATCCTTATAGGATTGTTGATTCTCTCCCAAATAACCTAAATCAGCCGGCCAAGTGCATTTATATAAATTGCCAGATTTCTCGTAGAACCGACTGTTCAAAAAAGTTTTATCTATAAATTCTACTATACCTCGAACTCCAAAATATTCTCCGTTTACAAACAATCTAACATGATTTACCCGAGCGTGTGGAACACCCATTTTTCTCATAGTATAGGCACTTAAAAACTCCCTCATCATCGACGGATCATTGTGATTTCCGTGGATATTCAAGGTTTTTAATCCTTGAAATGATTGAGAACTTATGCGTTTATCCGTGTCTATTCTAAACGATTTGCGCTTGGATGTTCGAGAAGTATTCCCTTTCAATCGAATATCGCAATTTGACAAGGTATCTTTTTCATCGTAAATCAACGTAACTAAATACCTTTGATTCGTCCAAAGATTCTCGGTTTTGACCATTTCATTGTAATCCGATGTATCCATCCACAGTTCTAATTTGTGAATTTGATCATCAAATAATGTTCCGTTATTCGGATACACGGCATTCTGGGAGGTTAAAAATCCCCAAAATAAAAAATTCACTATTAAAAAAGAGCCAATGCGTATTTTATGCATGTTTCTATAATTCATACTTTTGTTCAAATAAATATATGATGATTAGAACCAAGATTTACTCAATCCAATTCCGATGCATCAATTGCTTTATTAGATTCATTTTCGTGACTTGGACTTTCAAAAATCTCCAAATCAAACAGATGTATAGAGGCAAAAACGTGGTCAAAAATATCAGATTGCACCGTTTCATAGTCTGACCAAACTTTGTCTTTTGAAAAACAATAAATCTCAACCGGAACACCTTTATCTGTTGGCGATAGTTGTCTCACAATTAAAGACAAATTCTTATTTATTTCGGGATTTTGGAGTAAATAGTTTTTCAAATACACCCGGAATAGACCTAAATTGGTAAACTCCTTACGGACTCCTTTGCCTGTGCGCTCTATTTCCGTATTGTAAGCATCCAATTCAATTTGTTTTGTCTCAATGTATTCTGTCAACAAAGGATTCTTCTTGAATCGCGACAACATTTCAGGATTACAAAAACGGACACTGCTTTGCTTAATGTTTATAGCCCGCTTAATTCTTCGACCATCCGATTCTTCCATCCCTCTCCAATTTTTAAATGCATCTGTTGTAAATGCAGTGGTTGGAATGGTAGTAAAAGTATGATCCCAGTTTTGAATTCGAACCGTCGATAAATTAATGTCTATCACTTTACCATCTGCACCAAACTTGGAAAATTCTACCCAGTCACCATTACGCAGCATATCTTGTGAAGAAATTTTAATTGAAGCCGACAGTCCTAACAAAACATCCTTAAAAATTAACAAGAGTGCAGCACTCATTGCTCCAACCGCTGTTAACAATGAAAGTAACGATTTATCAGTTATAACAGAAACGGCAAAAAGCAATGCTAAAATACTTACTATCATACTCCCCAATTGTACAAAAGATGCAAT
>CAMDDG010000040.1 GCA_945890895.1 Chitinophaga pinensis
GGAAGATGGTATTTTGTTGCCTGACTATCGCTTACCAACAGAGGCTGAGTGGGAATATGCTGCAAAAGCTAATATTGGCGAAACCCAATTTGATAATATTGAACAAAACAAGATTTACTCTTGGAACGATTATACTATTCGTATCAAAGAAGGTAAAGAAAAGAATCGTGGTATGATTCGTATGAACGTGATGCGTGCTAAAGGCGACAACGCCGGTCTTGCTGGTGGTAATTTGAACGATGCGGGTATCATTACTACCCCGGTGTTCTCATATTGGCCAAATGCTTACGGTTTGTACAATATGAACGGTAATGTATCTGAGTGGGTGATGGATGTTTATCGTCCTCTATCATTAGAAGACATGGACGCATTTATGCCTTTCCGTGGTAATAAGTTCGAAACAGTTCGTTTGGATCCTAATGGAACCAATGGTATACAAGACAAAGATGAATTGGGTCGCTTAGTGTACGAAGATGTTGTTGCTACCAAAATCAAAGAAGGTGGACGTCGTAACTACTCTCAAGCAGACAATATTGGTTACAAAGACGTACAGAAGGGCATTACTGAAGCTGATTTGTCTTACGAATACGGAGTAACCAGTTTGATCAACGATAAGGCACGTGTAATCAAAGGTGGTAACTGGACCGATCGTGCATATTTTGCAACTCCAGGTACTCGTCGCTTTTTGGATCAAGATCAAAGTACATCCTACTTAGGTTTCCGTTGTGCTATGATCCGTGTAGGTTCTCCTGTTGGTAACAGCAAGAAAGGTTACAACAAACTTTCTTCAAGCGGAGAAAACAAGAAAACCAAACGTAGAAAAAAAGCACAATAAGAGTTAAAATTTCAATATTTGAAAGGCCGTCTAATTAGACGGCCTTTTTTTTGGATACTATTTTTTCAAACAGAAACTAAACATGAAAAATACATTTTCACTATTTGCATTAGAGCTGAACTACGTAAACAAAAATTAAAACTAAAGGTTGTATCAAACAGGGTATAATGTTGTATCAAACAAGATGTGTACTTTGTATCAAACAGGGTGTATAGTTTATAACAAACAGGAAGTGTAGTTTGTATCAAACAGGGTGTATAGGTTATATCAAACAGATGTGTAAAATAAACCAGATGGCTCTCTTCTAACAATATTCAGACCATAGGTGCATAAAAAAAAGCCCCAATTTGGGGCTTTAAGGAGAGCGAAAGACGAGACTCGAACTCGCGACCCTCACCTTGGCAAGGTGATGCTCTACCAACTGAGCTACTTTCGCATTATTGTTAACGTTTCCGTTCCTAACAATGGTGCAAAGATAATGCTTTTAACAAACACAATGCAACATTTTTTTTATTTTTTTTAAAAATAAAGGCAGTTCTATAAGCCGGATTCTGTGCACACGGTTTTGCCGTGCTTTCTATCATTAATCTAGGATATGCCTCACGGTATACCTCCATCGACCTACCCTTCCGGCTTGCAAGCAATTGGGCGGGTCACCCTTTGATCCGGATATATTTGGTCTTTCAACGCGCAAGGTTTGTCCCAATTTTGATTCACATCAAAACGAGTGAGCTCTTACCTCACTTTTTCACCCTTACCTGCAAGCAGGCGGTAATTTTCTGTGACACTAGCTGTGAGTTTGTTCAACCCCCTTCCAGTTAGGAAGTGCGCTACCCTATGTTGCCCGGACTTTCCTACTTGACGAATCAAGTCGATAGAACGAACTGCCTAAGATGCAAAGATAGGTCAATTTTCAGAACCCTGTATTATAAGTAACTAGTCAATTTGATAATAAGCAATGCAATTGTGATCCTTAACGAAATTGATCATAAATAATGCAGTTTGTGTTCCTGGTCGAATTTGATAATAAGCAATGCATTTGTGTTCATGAACGAATTTGATAATAAGCAATGCATTTGTGTTCATGAACGAAAGACATTCTGAATAAATCAAATCACTTCCTTTATATACCGAATCGTTGTATCTTTGTTGTTCTTGACTATTTATACGATGAATCCCGATTTTGAAGCAGTTATTGGATTAGAAATTCATATACAATTACAAACATTAACCAAGGCATTTAGCTCGGATGCAACCGAATACGGTGCCATGCCAAATACTCAAGTGAGTGCTATTAGTTTGGGACATCCCGGTACCTTGCCAAAGCACAATCAAGCCGCCATTGAAAAGGCAATCAAAATGGGTCTGGCCTTGAATTGCGATATTACACGGATCAATCGTTATTCAAGAAAAAACTATTTTTATGCCGACCTGCCAAAGGGCTATCAAATAACCCAATTCGATACCCCGCTTTGCACCAATGGAACCGTTCCCATTAAAACTAAAGATGGTGTGTCAAAGTCCATTGGATTAATTCGAATCCACATGGAAGAGGATACTGGCAAAAGCATGCATGACCAGGACTTATACGACACCTTGGTCGATTATAATCGTGCTGGAACCCCTCTAATTGAAGTAGTAACACATCCAGACATTAAAACCGGTGATGAGGCCTATGCATTTGTTACGGAAATTCGTCGACTGGTGCGTTATTTAGAGATTTGCGATGGGAATATGGAGGAAGGTAGTCTTCGTTGCGATGCAAATATTTCGGTGATGCCTAAGGGATCGAAAGTGTTTGGAACCAAAGTGGAGGTAAAAAACATGAACTCCATTTCCAATGTAAAACGCGCTATTGATTTTGAAATTCACAGACAAATTGAAATCATTCAAAATGGCGGTAAAGTTGACGGTGAAACTCGTGGTTTTAATGGTTTGGCTGGAACAACCTTCTCAATGAGGAAGAAAGAAGCCGTAAACGATTATCGTTACTTTCCAGAACCCGATCTACCTCCAACGATAGTAACACAAGAATTCATTGAGCAAGTTCGATCTGAAATGCCTGAACTTCCGGGTGTCTTATTAAATCGTTTTACAAATGAATACGGTTTAAGTGAATACGATGCATCTGTTTTGGTGGATGACAAAGAAAGTGCTCATTTTTTCGAGGAAATTGTTCGTCTCAATAAGAATTATAAGGCAGCTAGCAACTGGGTTTCAATCACCATTAGAGGATATTTAAATGAAAATGCGTTGAACTTATCGCAATTTTCCTTAACTCCCAACCAAATAGCTGAAATTATCCAATTAATTGATTCTGGAACCATAAATCATAGCATTGCTTCTCAAAAATTGTTTCCAGAATTGATAAAATCACCTGACTCATCGCCCAAGGAATTGGTGGAAAAATTAAATCTTGCTACGAACAACGATACTTCATTTATCGAGGAATTGGTGGAACAGGTGCTGCAAGAATTTCCAGAAAAAGTGGAAGAATACAAAAATGGAAAAACCGGATTAATGGGTATGTTTGTTGGTGAAGTGATGAAACGTTCCAAAGGAAAAGCAGATCCAAAAATCACCAATCAATTGGTTTCTAGCAGACTGAATTCCTAATTACAACTCATTTGGGGTTTGTTTTATAACATTCAACTTTAGATTTTCATGAATCAACTTGACATCAATGCCGTTCCATTTATTCAAGATTTATGGAATTCGTTATACAATACAGAGCTAGACCCAAACAGAATATGTTGTTCTATTCAAGGCAAGACCTATTCGTATGGAGAATTTTCATTTCAAGTTCGATTGCATAGCAACCGGTTGATTGAATTTCGAAAATCCAATTTTTCGGATGTTCTAAATAGTTCCAATAATTTAGAAAACAATGAACCCTTCGTCACAAACAACATTCAACGAACTCCGGCGAGGAATCCCAGAATTGGAGTAATTATTGAAGATCAATTTGATACATATTGTTATATTGTGGCGTGTCTGATTCAAGGTTGCGCATTTGTTCCTATTCAACCTTCTTATCCCAAAAGCCGATTGGAAGATATTTTGGAAATGGCGGAGTTGGATGCATGGTTTGGACCTCACAATACGCCAGTGATTGGAAATACCTCACTTTTTCACTTGAATTCGGCGGATTTAACATCTTCTTTAAGCTCATCGAATGGTGTACTTATCTGTAATGATGTACTTTCTTCTGAAGAATCCACTCAATCATTGTTGAATAGTAACGTTCATTCTGAATATCCTTGGGAAAATTTATTGATTGATTTTCCGATAAATTTCGATAACACCGCCTACATTTTATTTACATCTGGAACTACAGGAAAACCCAAGGGAGTTCCTATTTCTTACTCTAATCTTCAACATTTTTATGAAGGATTTTGGAGTTTGGGATATTCATTATCCGCTTCGGACCGATTCCTACAGATGTTTGAATTAACGTTTGACTTATCGGTATCTAGTTTCCTGATTCCTTTATGTTTGGGAGCATCATTTCACACTTTGGATAAATCCATCATTAAACCGTTGGCATTGTACGATGTTTTGGAAAGTCAGCGAATTAGTTTTGCTCTAATGGTGCCATCTGCGGTTGAAATGCTGGCGCCCTACTCAGATGATATAGAACTACCTGATTTAAAATACACCCAATTCTGTGGTGAGGCTTTTAAGTTAAATCAATTGAATACATGGTCTTCTTGTTGTCCAAATTCTCAAATTGATAACGTATATGGACCCACTGAAGCCACTATTTATTGCACTCGATATACGGCTTATCCGCTCTCCCATCCCCCGAAACAGAAAAATGGAATCGTATGTATTGGCCAACCGATGAAGCATGTTTCGTTGAAATTAAGCGAGAGCAACGAATTGATGTTGGGGGGATTACAAACTACATCAGGATATTTACATTCCACCGAAGAGCAAAAGGGTAAATTCCAACAAGGTTATTACTTGAGTGGGGATTTAGCAGAATTTGATGGAGTTGATTATTATTGTTTGGGAAGACTTGACGATCAAGTCAAAGTTCAAGGTTACCGGATTGAGTTGAGTGAATTGGAATTTGCAGCATCTCGAATTCGGGAAAATGTACGATTCAAAGCTGTTGCCATTGTTTCGGAATCCATTACGCGTTTGCATCTTTTTTGTGTTTCTGAAAAATTGAACTCGTTTGAACTACCCTCGTTTGAAAGTCAATTAAAAGATCAACTTCCTTGGTATATGGTTCCGCATCAAATTCATGAAATTCCAGATTTTCCGTTGAACGTAAACGGTAAAATTGATAAAAAGCAACTCATTGAAATGTATGTAAAACCGTAAATTATGAATTTCAGGAAAGCTCAAATTAGCGACATTTCATTCATTATACAGTGCATTATTGAATCCGAAAAATCAAATTCGAATGTATTTCCATATTTTTCATTATTTGGTATTGATGAAATTGCATTTCACCGATTAATATCGGATATTTTTGATGAAGACATAGAAGATCAACCTTGGTATTTGGGGAATTGGTATATCTGTGAAGTGGATAATTTGCCGGCCGCCGGATGTTGTGCTTGGGTAGAATCCATACACGGTGTTTCATCGGATATGCTCAAATCACAAATTTTATCCATGCTTTTGGGGGAAAAGTTTCAAAACAACTTGCCTCTACTGCAACAAGTTTCGAAAATAAGTCTTTCCAGAAAACCTGGCACTGTTCAATTAGAACATTTGTTTACAACTCCAAGCCACCGAGGTTTGGGGTGCATGAAACGCTTATTGGATTTTGTGGGTACTGAATTTTCTGAAAAACATCAAGAAATACAATTATTACAAAATAACCTTGTAGCCTTAGAATTTTATAAAAAAATTGGATTTAATGTAGTTGATACACAATGCAATCCTGAGATTCTTCGTTTAAATTTGCTAGGAGATTCTTGCAAAGTAAAAATGGCGCGAATTTTCAAATAACTATTATTCAAAAAGTATGACACATTCCGAAATCACCGAAAAACTTCAAATCATTTTTAGAAACGTATTTTCAACTCCCGATATACAAGTAACCGACGATTTAAATGCTGAAAAAGTTGATCGTTGGGATTCTTTAACGCATTTAACCATGATTGCGGAGGTTGAAAGCGAATTTGGTGTGAAATTCAAATTGAAAGAACTTATTTCCATGAAAAATGTTGGAGATATGATTCGTTTGATCATCGAAAAAAAACAAGCATAAGTTGAAGAATTCTGCAGCTTTTGGCTTTTCAGTAGCCTCTTTGGGATTTATAATCGGGTTTTCTACCCTTTCCTATTTCGATGCTTTACCTCATTGGAGCGGACAAACATTGGAATTTTGGTCCATTTCTAAGGATTCTACTATTTCTAATCGTCAAAAAGCTACATCTATATTGCAGGCCGCCATTCTTCCAAGTGAAGAATCGTTTGAAGGATTAAGCGGAATTTCTGATTCTCCTATCGAAAAAATCAAATTAAATTCCAAGGACACCGTTAATCTAAACGCTTTTGAACGAAAACAACTCGATAGTTTAATTCGATCCATCGAACTTCTTCAAGTTCAAGAAAATGGAAGTCATGGCATTTCGAATTTTTTTACTGCTTTAGATGAATCCGATAAGAACTTGGTGCGAATTTGGTATTATGGTGACTCACAAATTGAAGGAGATCGGATCACCAAAGACATTCGCCAGATTCTTCAAAGCTATTTCGGAGGAAGTGGTTTAGGATATATTCCCATAAGTAATCCTGCCAGCTATACTTCCTTAGAATTGGGAGATCAGCCTGATTTTAAGAAACTAAACTGCTTTAAAGATAAAAAGAAGAAAGTTCAATTTTGTCAATCGGGTTTAGCATTTACACCGACAAATCCCGATCCAAAGAAATTCAATTATTTACAACTCAATATCCTAAAAGGAACAAAATACAACCAATTAAAATTAGCTGGATTTAGCGATTCGCTAATGGTTGTTGAGTGGAAAAAAGCAAAAGATTCGAGTTGGAAGCGTTCTAAACTGAGTTTCAAAAACAAAAATTATCAAGAATTCAATATTGCTGATTCGGCCATTCACGGAAAAATTTCGGTTCGTTGCAAAGGAGTAAACCTCGTAATCAATGGGTTTTACGTAGAAGGTAAAAATCAAGGTATTCAATTGGATAATTTGGGAATACGCGGACATTCTGGTGATGGACTGAATTCCATCAGTAATGATGTGTTGTGTGCTCAAGTTCAAAAGCAGAATACGCAGCTCATTGTATTTCACTACGGGAATAACATTGTTCCGTATTTGAAAAGCGATGAACAAAGTAAAAAATGGTTACTCAAACTATTCAAAGGTGTTTTTGCCAAATATAAAGAGGATTGTCCCAACACATCATTTTTAGTAATTGGTCCAGGCGATATGGGTTATGAAAAAGGAGGAGAAGCTCAGAGTTATTCGAGCGCCAATATTTTAAATGGATGGTTAAAGGAACTGTCCAAAGAACAAGGTTTCAGTTATTTTGATTTTTATAGTTTAATGAAAAAAGACGGTGGTATTTTGGGTTGGAAGAAAAACGGATGGGCTGGATTGGATGGACATTTGACTCCTACTGGTCAGCGCATATTCGCTAAAAAGCTCACCACGGAATTATTAACTGCATATCAAAAACATCGATTGGTGTCTGGTCAATCGCAAATTAAACTCAAACCGTCGGTTTTACCCTCAAAATCGACTCCGATAGCACCTAAAAAAGATTCTAAATCCGCAGACATCCATTCCAGCTCAAAAACAACCCAAACCATCCAGAAAGACACCCCAATGCCATTAAAAGACGGTTCAAGTACCAAACCTAATATACCATCCTCTAAAAACACCAAAACCACGCAAGCTACTACCACTGAAAAGAAGGCCTCTACTACTGAGAAGACGGAAACTACCACTGAGAAGAAAACTTCTACAACCGAGAAGAAGGCTGCCACCAAGAAACAATCCACTACCACTGATAAGAAAGCTTCTACCAATGAAAAGGAGTCGACTGCCCTAGAAAAGAAAGGTCAACAGGAATGATAACTAAGCAAAAATGGGCGCTTTGTATCGCTTTGATTGTATCTCTTGTTGGCTCAAAATTAAACGCACAAGCACTGAGATGGCAATCATTTGAATATAAGAATTATCCGTGGTTGGACTCAGGAATGAATGTTTTTCAAGCACATGATAAAGCCATCTTGAGACCTTTATTCCTGAAATTAAATCACTCAAACAAAAAAAGAGTGAACATATTGCACATTGGAGATTCACATGTTCAAGCTGATATTTTCACCAATGAAACTCGAATGTTATTGGGAAATACGTTTGGTTATTCGGGTCGTGGAATTGTATTTCCTTACACAACGGCTAAAACCCATACTGCTGCAGATTATCAGTGTTTTCATACCGGAAAATGGCTTTATGCAAAAAATGTAGAAAAAAGTCCTGAATTAAACTTAGGTGTGAGTGGTGTTACATCAAAAACGTATGATGATCGATCTCAATTCAAGTTACAATTTAAAGAAGGATCCATTCAGAAAGATTTCACCCGTTTAAAAATTCTTTGCAAAAGAAGACCGGAATCGTTCGATTTAAAAATCACTACATCGGGTGAATCACAAATTGTTTCGGTTTATGACACAGAAAAAGATACTGCTACCGATGAGATCATCGTGAATTTGAATTCGGGTTATGCTTGGTATAAATTTGAATTTGTGAAATCAGACTCTATTCAACAAGAGTTTGAAATTTACGGAATTAGTATTGAATCACCCAAAAACAGTGGCGTACTTTATTCAAGCGTAGGTATTAATGGCGCAGGACATTACAGTATTATGCGTGAGGATAAGCTGCCTCAACATTTGGGAATACTGAAACCCGATGCAATTATTTTGGATGTGGGCGCTAACGACTTTTACAACAAGGGCATCGATAAAGAGAAATTTCGTGATAATTTAGTCTCCATTATTAATTTATTTAAGGAATTTGCGCCGAACGCTGTAATAATTCTATCGAATAGTCAGGATATTCATCGCGGAGGATACAGTTTGGCTGCTTGTTCCGTGTTTTCGTATATGATAGCGGATGTTGCTGCCAGTGAACGGGTTGCATTTTACGATTGGTACCGAGTTGCCGGCGGAAATCGGTCCATGAAAATTTGGAAATCATTGAGTTTAGCTAATAAAGATGGAGTACATTTAACTCGCGACGGATATGAGTTAAAAGGGACTCTGATATATCAAGCATTTAGAAATACGCACAGAATTTTAATTGAAAAACCCGATACTGCTCGCGGTATTATTATTCCTTGTTTCGATACGCTTAGTTTGGGGGATGGGGGAACAGTTACATCCACAGCCAACCCCGTTCAACTGAATCCACTGAATCCTGGAACTGAGGTAAATAAATCGGATTCTTCCTATAATCCCGATGATAATTCACCTGGACAACCGGTAGATGCAATTGAATATCAAAAAGTTTGGAGAACACATACTGTTAGAAGAGGAGAAACGGCCTGGTCCATTGCTCAACGATACAATGTAAGTGTTTTGGATTTGAAAAAGTGGAATCGTTTGCCTTCGTATTCTTTAAAGGCCGGTAGAAAACTTAAAATTTTGGTGGAAATCAAAAAAGAGAAAATCAAACCCGTAACTCCTAAAAAGAATACGCCTACGCGCACAAAGGCGGTTTATCATTCTGTGCGATCCGGAGAAACTTTGTATAGTATTTCACGCCGATATGGAACGACTGTTGCAAATATTAAAAAGTTGAATGGTTTGAGAAGCGATAATTTACGAATTGGTCAACGGTTGAGAATCAAATAATATGGCATTTAATTCGGCATCTTTTTTTGTTTTCTGGTTTATTTTGTACTGGTTTTACTTGGGTTTTTCCCAAAAACCTACTGCAAGAACTTGGGTATTACTTTTAGCCAATATTTGGTTTTTTACGTTTCTTTCTGGTTACGCTGTTTTTGTTTTAATCCTGTCAGCCCTGCTGGATTTTTATTTGGCAAAAAGAATTTATTCCGCCAAATCCGATTCAGCTAAAACGCTATTATTAAGTGTCAGTATCGCGGTTAATATTGGATTAATTTTATTCTTTAAGCACATTTATGATTGGTTCGGACTGGGGGATGTTGGAATCTTTCATTTCATCGGTGTTTCATTTTATGCATTTAGAAGTTTAGGATACGTTTTTGATGTTTACTTTGAAAACAACGATACTCCCGAAACCAATGCAATACGTTATTTAACTTATGCATCCTATTTTCCTTTGATTTTAAGTGGTCCAATTGCTCCATCGGAAGAGTTTTTGAACCAACTTAAAAAGCCGTTGGTTATTACGAAATCCCAATTAAGCAAAGGTTCTTATTTGATTGCACTGGGTGTTGTAAAGAAGTTTATTTTGGGAAATTACCTAGCCTACAATTTTGTAAATCGTGTTTTTGAAAGCTGGGAGTTTTTTACCGCCATGGAATTGTTCTTTGCGTCCATCATACAAACTTTTTATCTGTACTTGGATTTTAGCGGTTATACAGATATGGTAGTGGGGATGTCATTACTATTGGGAATCAATATCTTAGAAAACTTCAATTTTCCATTTATTTCTCAAAACATCACCGAATATTGGAAGCGATGGCACATCAGTTTAAGTAAATGGTTCAACCAAAATCTATATTTCCCGCTATCCTATCAATTTAGAAGTTTAAAGAAATGGGGAACCAGCTTATCCGTTTTTATCGTGTTTATAATTAGCGGGTTTTGGCATGGTACTTCGGTGAATTATTGGTTTTGGGGGATGTTGCATGCCTTGGCCATGGTTTGGGATATTTTCACGGGCGACGTAAGATCAAAAATTAAAACCATCATACCTAAATCGATGTATCGATTTGTTTCCATTGTGTTAACATTTACATTTCTGGTATTCAGTGGAATTTACTTTAAAGCAAATTCGTTTGAAATTGCCAATGGAATCATCCTTAAAATTGGTACGGAACTAGATTTTAGCTTAATCACAGATTGGATCAAATTGTATCCCTGGGTGTTAATAATTACATTGATCGTAGCTGTTTTTCAATTCACGTTGGGAGGCATTTATCCCAAAATTGAACAGAAAATTGAATCCATCCATTGGATCATTTTTGCATTCTTGATGGTAATAATTATTTTTATTGCTTATCAATTTGAGAAAAGCTCACCACTACCCTTTTATTATTTGAAGTATTGAGAATAAGTGTGGGTGTGGGTATTTAAATAATTGGCCCCACATACGGCACCCAAAAAGATTTTGTCCGACTCTTTAAAAGATTCAGTGGATTTTAATCGACAGAATTAGTCAATCTTGATCGACAAAATTAGTCAACCTTAATCGACAGAATAAGTCAATCTAAATCAACCGAATTAGTCAATCTTTCCTGCCAATTTATATGCAATAAATCCGACCCATTCGTGCAGTAAATTTTGCATTTTTTCCATGGCCAATACGTTGGGTATAAAATAGCTTGTAATACTGTAATTACGCTCTAAATTCCCTATGTGTTGAACTGGATAAGGAACAATTTTCACCTGATATTTATCAAAACATGCAATGGATCTGCGCATGTGTGCTGCACTTGTAATTAACAGGACCGGCTCGCGAATGGATAAACTATCGAGAATTTGTTTGGTAAAAAGTGCATTTTCACATGTGTTTCGAGAACGGTTGTCGGCTATGACTTTCGATGTATCAATCTTAAAGCGACATAAGTAATTCTTTGCCAATTGAGCATCGAAAAACCGTTTATCGAAAATATTAGAATTTCCCCCACTTAGTAATACACGGTCAAAGCGTTGATGAACCAGTCCTTCCATACCGGACAACAAGCGTTCCGGAGCATCGTTTAAACGATACCAATCAGAATGAACATGGTAGGTTCCGAATCCACCTAACACTACAGCAGTTTTAGGAAAGTTCGAATCCAAGTGGATTTTTTTTGTAGATATCGGAAGTTCCCACCAAATAAATAATTCGTTAGTTAATACCGTGTTCCCAAAAATGAAAAGAATGAAAAATGCCCGAAAAACATGAGCTCTTGCTCGGTGATAATACACCGATATTACAATTCGTTTCCAACCAGACAATGGATTGGGCCCGGGATTTTTTAAACGTAAAATAGCTAAAATCATGAAAAACATCACCCAGAATAATGGGTTAATCGCAAAATGAAGGACTTTGCTCAAAAAGAAGAACATAATGCGCTCAAATATACGGGGATATAGAGATAATTTCACTTCATCCCTCTACATTTGAATACCTAAATTTCAGTGATTTTATGAAACGCACACATTTTGAAATCGGATTTTTTGAATTCTTTATCGAATTATCTTCAAATAATCAAAAAAACTGGTTCGATGATAATAAGAAACGATATGAAACGGAAGTAAAAATGCCGTTTTTACAATTTGTGGAGCGGTTAATTGAGTTGATGATTCAAGAAAACTCGGATTATGCCGGATTAACTGCTAAAGAGTGCGTTTTTAGAATTTATAAAGACACTCGATTCAGCAAAGACAAAACTCCGTATAAAACATTTTGTTCGGCTTCGCTTCATATAGGAGGAAGGAAAACCATGTGGCCCGGGGGTATTTACTTTGAATTGGGTGCTGAAAGTTGCTCTGTTTATTCCGGTGTTTATTTACCTGAAAAAGAAGATTTATACAAACTACGCTCGAATTTAGCAGCTCATCCCCAGCGGTTGAACCAAGTAATTTCTGAGCCCACTTTTATTAAAACCTTCGGCAAGGTTTTGGGAGAGAAAAACAAAATTCTTCCTCCGGAATTTAAGTCGGCCGCTATCGAACAGCCGCTAATCTATAACAAACAGTTTTATGTTCGGCATGAATTCGAGCCAGAAATTGCATTGGAACCCGATTTTGATTTATACATTCTAGATAAATGGAAAAAAGCACAACCGTTTAATAACGCGTTGTTGGGAATTTAGAACATTTAATTCTGAATTATTAACGGATAAACTTTGCCCTGAATATTTAGAAAATACAATCCTGAACCTGGAGTCAACAATTCTATTTCCAGTCCTTGAGCGGTTTGCAAGTATTGAAACTTAACTTTTTTACCCGTGATATCATTTAATTCCAAATAAGCTGGGTTTTCAGTCGCAAAATGGTTGCCATTTTGATTTAACCCGGATACAATAAATCGACCGTTCGACGGATTCGGATAAACTTTAATACCACCGTTAGTTAGTGAATTTGAGTTTGAATATGTACCATCTGACTTCACAATAATAGCAAACCGATCTTCTCTGGATAAACCTGTGCCACCCACCTCAAAATCATATTCTGTTTGATTCACCGCATCTATAACAATTAAAGAATCCAATTCCCGATCCCACAAAAAGAAGTCCAAATATTTTAATTGCAACGGTTTAAATACCGCTTTGTACTTCAATCCTCTGTATCGTAAAACACTTAAATTCAAGGTATCGGTGTTCATTCGATAATTCTGTTTTACAATACTGTACCGATTCGTTCCCTCTTTTACGCTCAAATTTTCGTCCAGATTTTCTGCTTTGCTTGCATCGTCTTCATTAAATTCAGAATTATATCCCTCGTTAAAAAGTAACAACAAACCATCTGTAATTACTGGAATCATTGAATCCGCCAAGAACAATTGCATTTTTAACTCCGAAAAATTCATTTCCTCTCTAAAAGTTGAAACGCGATTGGTATTTTCAATATATTGATTGGATAAAACCAAAGATGCCGCACCCGAGTTTTTTGTTTTAAAGAATGCAGCCTGACCAGGCATCAAGTATTTATTTGCAGCGCTATTCGACGCATTTGATCCATTGGGCAAATTAACTGCAACATAGGCTCCACGGGTATTGATGTTGGGATCCCAGATGTACATAACATCCGACTTGAAATTGGTATTAACACTGTTATCAGCCAATAACAACGACATATTCAATGGAGCTTGAAACGGATTTCCCACAAAAACATCTGAATTCGAATTTGTACCAATCGGCATAGTAACTGTAACGTTGGCGGTATTCAATGTCCCTGAAGTTCGAATCGTTGTATTTTTTGCCGAAGCTGTATTCTGTGTTAAATCAATAGATCGATCACCTCGAACCAACATTCTGTAGGGAGTACCCGCAACAATCAGGTCGGTACTATTGTTGTTAGTTGAAATTACGGGTTCCCAATATTTTAAATCATTATTGTATTTAAATAAGGAAGCATTTCCTGAAACCGTTTGATCGGTTCCATTTGAACCCGAACCAGTAATGTGAGTTCCTCTTCCAGATACATTGGATCCACCTTCTTGCCAATTATTATAAATGGATGAAGTGCTATTTACTGCACTACTGATGAGTCGAAAAGCGCGTTTGGCCGGTAAATAACATTCCACCGTTAAGTTGCCTATTACTGAAGCATCAGCAGCAATTAAAGCATTGGCTGTTTTGGTAGAAGTACTTTTCAACGTAACATTTCCATTCGCGTTAAATGTTCCCGTAAATCCTTCCAATTTTTCGTTGATTTCTAGGGATGTCCCTGCGGTCAATGTATATGAAGACTTGCCAAAAGACAAGACCTTCAATGCATTGGAAACACCAGCTGTTGTTTGTGACAGGTTCAAGGTAGTATTCGCGAAAAATCGCTTGAAAACAAGCTGTGAATTTAAACTTCCTACAAATGTTCCCGTTCCTGAAAATCCACTTTTTAATACCAAGTACTTATCATTTAACGTAACGGTTTTTCCTGTTGGTAGATTCAATGAATTACAAAATAAATTGGATGATAAAACAGGGTTATTTGAAGTGTTGGCGTCGATATCAAGGTCCATCCCGCTAACAGGAGCCGCATATTGCGACCAGTTATTGGAATTGCTCCAAACAGTATTCGCTTCACCAAACCAATGGTACTTAACAGGAATAATGGTATCTTGAACAATCAGATTTGAAGTAGATCCGGTTAATGAAAAGTTATTCAATGTTGCCGGATTGGTTCCCATACCATCTAAAATTTGACTTAAATCGGTATTGGAACTGGATGCAGAACCGTAGTTAAAATTATAAATCGAAATCAATCCCGATGTGGAATTGGGCATAGATTGATATCTAAATTGTTCCACCTGAGCTTGAGTCCTTGCTGTTGACCACAATCGAATTTCATCAATCACAATGGACGAATGTGAATTGGGCGTTGCACCTGAAATGGGAGCAGCATCCGCTCCAATAGTTAGATAATCGGTTCCATCCAATCCATGCGAAACCATCGATGAATTGGAAGCGCTGCCGGTATTCATTAATTCATCTTCCCAATATATGGTGGCCACACCACCGCTGTAAACGCAGGAGATATGATACCACGTATTCAAAGTTAATGTTGGACCAACAACTTCTGAAGTTGAGCCACCACTTCGCATCCACCAGCGTAGCTGATTTGATGTTGTAACATAACTAATCATGGCATTAGGAGCAGAAATCAAATCATCGTAAATATTGAGTATGTCTTGCTTTTTGCCTCCAGTTTTGAGTTTAACCCAATATTCGGTGGTGTACGAATTCGTATTTGTTGTGGTTAATGGGGCGTATAAATAGTCGTTAGTTCCATCAAAATCCAAAGAATTGGGTGCGAAAAACGTTTTTAAACCTGAAATTCGAGTTGCACCTCCATAAATGGTACCGTTTATAGAACTGTTGTTGGTTGAATAATTTGAAATGGTGGTACCCGATGCCTCATCCATTTTGAAATACGCCACCAATCCTGTTTCGTTCTTTTTGGGATTTCGAGTCATGTAATCATTGATCTGAGCTTGAGTTCTGGCAGTACTCCAAAAACGCACCTCATCCAGGCCACCGGAATAGTAATTATCGTTCCAGCAAAGATTGTAATTACCGGAAATATTGGCTCCTGTTGGTGCATTTCGAGTATTCACCAGTTTGCCATTTAAATACAAATATTGTGTTGTTCCCGATTTCACAAATGCAATATGATACCAAACATTGGCAACCAAATCCAAATTGGTCGTTAATACATCATATCGAACTGAACTGGTTTGATCGGACATATCCGTATGCAATTCGCCCCCTTTAATATAAATACTGGGATTTCGAAAATTGGCTCCTCCTCCACTTTCTCGTCCTAAAATAGTATGATAATTCGATCCCGATGCGGTTGTTGAATTCGTTTTTATCCAACATTCAATAGTGAAGTTTTGTACCCCATCCGAATATATTGAATTATTTAACCCCACATAATCATCAACACCATCAAAACTTAGTCCGTTTTGCGACTGAACAATAGGGAAAAACATGTTCAACGACAAGAATACCAACAAAGATTTTAAGAATTTATTCAAGAGCATAATCCTTACAAATTTACGGCGTACAATCCTCAAAAACATGATAAAATTCACAACTGCGCTTCAAAATCAGTAGCTCCTTACATGTAAATTGTAACAAATTGTCACAGGGAGCACCCAAATCCGATTTTTACCTTAAATCGGCACGCACATTTTTCAACATCACAATAAATGACAATCTAATTTCTGGTTTATCCTTGAATTAAGCAGGTAATTGGAGTAATTTTGCTATACTTTTCATTACTTTCATGAAGTTCTTCTTTACTTTCATCAGTTTAACACTTTTCGGTCTACCCGTTTTCTCACAAACCGGAATAGGCACGAATTCGCCGAGCAGTACATTGCATGTATTAGGCGATACAACATCCCCCGTAAAAACAGGAAATTCAAGAAATGCCCTATTAAGAGTGGGAAACTCCTTGGATAACGCCATTTTGGATTTTGGCGTGAGTAAAGATAATTACACTTGGATTCAATCGCGCGATTTGAGCACATACACCTTAAACTACCCCCTTGCATTGAACCCCAATGGCGGCGGAGTTGGTATCAACACCAGTTCCACTTCGAACAATGCACTTACCGTGGGTGGAACAATTCAATCCACTGGAACCATTCGCTCAACATCGGCTGGACAAATACTCAACACTGTAATCCTCAACGAAACAGACCTATCAATCAACAGCAACGGAGTTTCAATATCGAATGGAAAAGCCACCGTAGTTAGCGCCAACTACACCCCTGTTTCTAATAGCTCAAAAATATTGATTCAATTCCATGCCAAATACGACATTTCTGGATCCGCTTCCGATAATTATAAGTCGTATTTGAAAGTGGGTTCAACCGTTCTCCAAACACAAGAATGGATCTCCAACAGCAACACTGGAGGTGGCGGACGTAGTTCCTCATTATTTCCCATCCGAGCCGTTTACACCAACAGTTCTACCGGAAGTATTACTATATCCATCGAAGTGGATCGGGTTTCAAGCGATGACACCTTCAAAATGTATAACGACGCCGTATTAACTATAACTGAGATAGCACGATGAAACAGGGTTTGATTTTTTCTCTTTTTTTCGGGGGATGTTTTTACGTTTCTGCGCAAACGGGCATCGGAACCACAAGCCCCAAAGCCACGTTAGACGTTATGGGAAGCGCTGCTGCTCCCAGCAATTCGGGTTCAGCTTCCAATGGAATATTGCGCATTCAAGGATCGAACAGCAACCATGTTATCGATTTTGGAAATATAAACTCAGCGAGCAGTTGGTTGCAATCGCGCAATGCTACCAATTATGCGACTCAAACGCCACTGAGATTAAATCCCAACGGAGGCAATGTTTCCATCGGTTCAACAACCACCAATTTGGCCACCTTGTATGTTAATGGAGCTATTAGCACTTCGGGAGCAATTACTTCCACCGCGGCGGGTCAATTAGTAAATTCGGTTTATTTGAATGAAACCGACTTAAACATCAGTTCGAATATTTCCCTGAATACAACCACCATTTCAGATGTGCTTTCGTACACCTACACTCCTAAATCGGCTAATTCAAAAATCTATATTGAGTTCGATGCGAATTGTGTCATTGGTGGATACGGCGGAGATCGCTGGGATTCGTATATTTATGTAGGGTCCACTCCCATTCAAAACAATACGGCATTTTTTGATGTTAACAATGGAGGCGGCGGACGTGGAAACGCACTTTTCCCAATTTCAGGATATTACTCCAACAACTCCAATTCTTCCATCACCATTTTCATCAAGGCAAATCGTACAGGTGGAGATGATGTAATGACTGTTTCACCCGATTGTACTTTAATCATTCGCGAAATTTCCAAATAATACCGACCAAGAACATGAAAAAGACGTTGATTTTAATCTTAATAATGACTTTGGGTTTTGCGAGTACAAAGGCCCAAGTGGGAATTGGAACTTCTTCACCCAATGCGAAATTGGATATTCGCGGAACCAGAGGACCCGCCGCAACTTCTGGAAATTCCAACAATGCAACATTGCGAATTTCGAACGGCAATTTGAATGGGAGTTCCGTATTGGACTTTGGTTCTAATGGAGATGGACACGCGTGGTTACAAAGTCGTTCGAGCAGCGATTACACATTGAATTATCCACTTTATTTGAATAGCAATGGCGGAGCAGTTTCCATCAATACCTCACAATCTTCTGCTGCATTAAATGTGGGAGGAACGATATTGGCAACGGGCACCATTCGCAGTAGTGCAGCGGGACAAGAGTTAAACAGGGTGGTTTTAAACGAATCGGACTTAGGAATTTCGGCAAATATTACCAATTCTTCAGGTACTTACACCGATGTAATTACGTATACATACACTCCAACATCCAATAAGTCGCGCATATTAATAACGTATTCTGGCAATTACACGATTAGCGGCAACGTTGGTTCCATTCAAGATGAATTCAATAGTCAAATCACAGTTGGTGGAACATCCATTCAAGAAAAGCGACAATTGTTTGTTAATACCGGTAACTCTACTATTGGTGGAAATGGATTCCGTGGATCGGGGGTATTTCCCATCAGTGCAGTTTACAAAAACAGCAGCAGTTCGAATATTACGATCAAAGTGCGGGTAAGTCGCACCGCCGGCGACGACACCATTACCATCTATCCGGATATGTTATTTTCGATTGTAGAGATAGCGGATTGATGGATTTTGAATAGTGGGTTAATATAAAAATCCAAATAACCACAATGGAATTTTATAATTGAACCCAACCTCTATTTCATCGGCGACAACGTACGAATTTTGGATTCCTTGAATTTGATGACTGGATTTCCCCTTTCCGCCTATTTCGAATGTGTATTTTTCATTGACCAAAAAATCACCCTGATCGGTATAAAGAAGATGGTGTCTAAAACCCAATTGATTTGCAAAAAAGGTTTCTCGAACATTGCCAACATTTACCGTATTTGGCGATAAAATTTGCATCAAATTGGTGTTCTCCAAGTAGATTTTCTGAGGTTTTTGTAATTTACTGATTCCGTGAGCGTCTTTGAATAAATTATTGGTCAATCTAACTTCTTGAAAGTAATGCAAATAAGTCAAAATAGTTATTCGATTGATTCCTAATCGTTCACTCAATTTACTGATATTCGGTGTAAAGGGTACTGAAGCCGAAATTATGGCCAACAATTCCTTCAATTTATATACATATCCCGAATCGATTCCTCTTAGTAGAGGCAATTCGATTTCCAATATCATATTCACTACTTCAGTTAATTTGGTGTCGTACAACTCTTTATCTTCGATATAAAATGGATAATAACCAAATTCTAAGTATTGCTGAAAATACTGAAATGGTTTAATTTTCAAACATACATCTTGAGCAATTTGAATGTGATTTTCTAATATTTCTTCGAGGGATAGGATTGAAAAGTCAAGTTTCGTTTCCATATTTAAAAATTCGCGAAACGAAAACCCTTGCATTTCATAAATGACAGCCCTTCTACTTAAATCGGCACGTGCATTAAGGATTTCAAGTGCTGAGGATCCCGTAAATACAATTTTCAAATCGGGATAATCGTCGTAAGCATTTTTCAATTCTTGCGACCAATTGGGGTATTTATGTACCTCATCTAGGAACAGGTATTTCCCACCTTGCTTGTAAAAATCTTCAATTAATTCAGACAGAGAATGCGTTGCAAACCAGAATGAATCTAAACTCACATACAATGTTTGAGAAATACGATCTGACAGATTCAATTTTATGTATTGTAGCATCAGCGTAGTTTTCCCTACACCTCTAGCTCCTTTTATACCTAAGAGTTGGGTTCGCCAGGGAACCTCATTCATAGCAGTCCGGGTAAAGTCTATAGAAACCTGCGACAATTTCCTCAAGAACCGATTATACAACTCTATCATTTTGCTTTTGTTTACTCAACTAAACAAAAATAGTTATTTTTTGTTTAATGCGGTAAACAATTTTAAATGAAAGAAATTTAATGGTATTTAAAATCAACTGAATAAAAAGGACAATGCGGAAAATCTCATATCAATGCATTTGAAATACAGAGAATTACATTTAGGATTTCAAATTTCTAATAATTCGTACGAATTGAAAATATTTCTTTGTTTAAATTTGCTATGAAACATTCTGTATGACACAATTTCTAACTACGAGTGGAACTTCTTTTTGTATTGAAAAAGTCATAATCGATGCAAAAAAAGAACTTTATTTACTCTCGCCATATTTACAAATCTCAAAAACTCTGTTTGAACGATTAAAAGATTGTTCAAGTAAAGGTGTGAAAATTAAGATAATTTACGGAAAGGATGAATTAAAATCCACTGAAAAAAATCAATTATTAAAACTAAAAACAGTTGAATTATTTTTTTCAGAAAACCTACATGCCAAATGTTATTTCAATGAAAATCAAATGGTGTTGACATCAATGAATATGTATGAGTTTTCGGAAAAAAATAATCGAGAAATGGGAGTATTTATTGATCGAAATAAAGACCCGAATTTATTTGAAAATGCCAAAATAGAAGCCCTATCTATTTTGAATTCCTCGCAGAAGAAAAACTATGTGGTTAATTCAACAAAGAATTTTCAAGTATTTAATATTGCCAGATTAGAAGATGAAAATTCTGGTTTTTGCATAAGATGCTCAAATCTAATTCCTTTAAATCAGACCAAACCACTGTGTAAAGATTGTTATAAAGTGTGGTATCAATTTGAGGATGCAAATTTTCCTGAAAATTATTGCCATAGTTGTGGAAATTCCACGAATTCAAGATTTAATAAACCATTTTGTTATGGATGTTATCTTGAAATTGAATATAAAAAAGATACAGGATTATAAACTCGTGATTAATTTAGCAAATTAAGTCTTATCGAAGTCATACAAGACTTATACTCATCTAATAGAAAAAATATTTATATCACGATGTACATTGTTTTGTTCAGATTTCCGGAACTTTTGAAAAACTTCAACTCTAATCCTTTTTTTA
>CAMDDG010000041.1 GCA_945890895.1 Chitinophaga pinensis
ATTGCTCATTTTAAAGATTCTACACAATCATTCGGAGTTTCAATTCGGAAGTGGTTATGGGATTTTGGGGACAGTAGTTACAGTACATTACAACATCCCTCACATCAATATTTAATTCCTGGCACATATTCAGTTACATTAACAGTAACTGATTCTATGGGATGTGTTTATAAAAAGAAATTTCTTGACTTGATTGTTGTTCCAGGACCGGATGGAAAATTTAGTTTTGGTCCACTAACGGGGTGTGCACCGCATAAGGTGGATTTCAGTTCTGTAGTGAATAGCCAGACCGTAGAAAAAGAATGGGATTATGGAGATGGTTTAGTTCGAAAGGGCGCCGACAAATCTCATGTTTATCAGAACCCCGGAAAATATATACCTTATTTAATTGTGTATGATTCAAACGGATGTAAAAGAGCAATCAATCCCCAAGATACAATTTTTGTATATCCCAAACCGGAAGTTGCGATTTCAAAACAAGGATTTTGCTTAAGAGATAGTATTTATATAAAAGCTAGCTATCTGAACGATGCGTTTCCGATAGTATCAACTCGTTGGTTTCATAATTCTTTATTGATATCTACAGATTCGGTGTTCTCTAAGAAATTTGGATTAAAGAAGAATCGAATAAGTTTGATTTCTACCAATGATAAAGGTTGTTTGGATACGAGTTTTATGGATTTGAACTTGAACCAACCGGAAATATTCTTGAAATCATCCCAAGATACAATTTGTTTAGGATCCGAATGGAATGTTGCAGTCGAGGTAAAGGGAGATACTACAATACGGAAAGAGTATTGGATATATAACGATAGTTTAATGCCTTCCATCAATCGAGAGTTAAAATTAAAGCCTCAATTTTCACAAATAATAAAAATTCAATATTACTCAGAAGATGAACGAGGCTGTTGGGATTCTGCAATCAAGCCGAAAAAATTAATAATTGGTGATACTCAGGCAGGGGAGCCCCCGATTTTTAGAAGAGTAAGTGTGGTAAATGATAATACACATGAGCTCGTTTTAAGCCAATATCCTAATTTTGACTTTGCCGGTTATCAAGTTTATTGGAAGTCAGAAACCAATTATCAATTTTTGAAGAATAGCTATAATTTAATCGATACCTATTTGAATAATTATCCAGTAAATGCTTTAGAGCAAGTTTATTGTTATAAAATATCCTCTAAGAATTTATGCGGGAAAGTTCAGGATTTGAATCGACTTAAGGAACATTGTACGGTTGAGTTGGAAGGAATGCCAAAAATTAATGCCAGCGAATTAAATTGGAATTTTTATACTGGCTGGCCTGTGGAATCGTATACCATTTACCGGATGAATCCTTCAACTCGAATGTTTGATTCTATTGGTATTGTATCGGGGGATGTAAATGTTTTCGTGGATTCCTCAATTGTATGCTATAAAAAGCACGAATATCGGGTGAAAGCCAAAGAAAAAGATGGATTGAATGAATTCAGTTGGAGTGATACATGTCATGTTTTACCGATTTATGTAAATACGGTATACCCTCCACTTGTTAAGCGGGTTTCTGTAATTGATGATTCTTATACGCATTTGAACTGGGAGCAAAATGATTCCAATAGTACACAGATTGATCATTATTTAATTTATCGAAAGGCGAACAGTCAAAATTCAGAAAAATGGTGGAAAGTTATGGGGAATTCCGATTCTTTGATTTTAAAGGACCCATCTGTTTTTGTTGATTTGTCTAGTTATACTTATTTAGTGAAAGGTATTGATGAATGTAATGATAGTAGTAATTTTAGTCCTATTTCCAAGAGTATTTTATTGAAAGTTAATTTGAATGAACGGTATGAAACAGAGTTGAAATGGAGTAATTACTTAAAATGGAATGAAGGAGTAAAAGAGTATATAATTGAAGTAAATGATGGTTCTGGATTTGTAGAAATAGGACGGGTAGATTCTTCGAAAAGTACCTTTGTTCATCCAAATCAAGCATTTAATTGCATAGATAAATTGGATTATCGAATTACTGCAGTTCCGAATAAATGGATTTCCAATTCAAACAGATGGAATGAAGTTAGTACAAGTAACGTGAGTAGTCCAGTTCATCGCGCTAAGGTTTTTATCCCAAATGCATTTACACCCAATCAAAACGATCTGAATGAATTATTTAAACCCGAAGGCGTTTTTATTCAATCCTATCATTTGAAAATTTTTAATCGTTGGGGTGAAAAATTGTATGATGTAAATGGCTGTGAACACGGATGGGATGGCAAATTCGAGGGTGCCTTAGTGCCGGAAGGCGTTTATATTTATCAATGTTCCATAAAAGGAGTTAATGGTGAACGACACATTTATTCAGGTGATGTTACACTATTGAGATAGTATATAATTGGAAATAGTTATTTTCAAGGGTTTGATATAAGCTTTAATTTAAAGTCTGCTGTGTACAATCATTTTTAGACAGTTTTTGCCATTTATTTATGACTGGTAGATCAAATTCGTTTTAATGCAAGCAAGATAAATACCAAGCTTTTAGCTAATTTTGCGTTATCATGGCTTTTGAAAAGGTAACTAGAGAACAGAATTATAGTGAATGGTATAACAATTTAGTGCATAATGCAGATTTAGCAGAGCATAGCGCGGTTAAAGGGTGTATGGTGATAAAGCCCAATGGTTATGCAATTTGGGAGAAAATGCAACAGCAATTGGATAAAATGTTCAAGGAAACTGGGCATTCCAACGCATATTTTCCTTTGTTTGTGCCCAAAAGCTTATTTGAAAAGGAAGAAAAAAATGCTGAAGGATTTGCTAAGGAATGTGCTGTAGTTACTCACTATCGATTGAAAGCAGATCCAAATAAACCCGGTTCTTTAATGGCGGATCCTGACTCCAAATTAACTGAAGAATTAGTGGTTCGCCCAACTTCGGAGGCCATAATTTGGAATACGTACAAGAATTGGATTCAAAGTTACAGAGATTTACCAATACTTATTAACCAATGGGCGAATGTTGTTCGTTGGGAAATGAGAACAAGACTGTTTCTTAGAACAGCTGAATTTTTATGGCAGGAAGGACATACTGCTCACGCTACAAAGGAAGAAGCAATTGCTGAAACAGAACAGATGTTGGATGTTTATGCAGAATTCGCTGAAACTTATATGGCAATTCCTGTAATAAAAGGGATTAAGACTCCTAATGAGCGATTTGCAGGAGCCGATGAAACTTATTGCATTGAAGGAATGATGCAAGATGGTAAAGCATTACAAATGGGAACTTCACATTTTCTTGGTCAGAATTTTGCTAAAGCATTTGATGTGAAATTCCAAAGTAAAGAAGGAAAATTGGATTACGTTTGGGCCACAAGTTGGGGAGTTTCCACTCGATTGATGGGTGCTTTGATTATGGTTCATAGCGATGATGAGGGATTGGTAATCCCTCCCAAATTAGCTCATATCCAAGTGGTGGCAATTCCCATTTATCGAAGTGAGGAAGAGTTAAATCGTGTACTTGATAAACTACATGAAATTGCAAAAGAATTGAAAGCTATGGGTATTTCAGTTAAGATTGACACACGAGATACCTATAAACCCGGTTATAAATTTGCTGAATGGGAGCAAAAAGGAGTGCCAATAAGATTAGCTCTTGGTCCAAGAGATTTAGATGCTGGTACTATAGAATTAGCTCGAAGAGATACCAAACAGAAGGAATCTGTTTCTATGAATGGCTTAGCAGAAAGAATTCAAGGCTTATTGGATGAAATTCAAAGCTCTTTGTTCAATAAGGCCAAAGATTTCATGAATTCTCGGATGTTTGAAGTGAATACTTGGGAAGAATTTTTAGAAGTAATTAACGTTAAACAAGGCTTTGCTATTGCACATTGGGATGGAACAGGCGAAACGGAAGAGAAGATTAAGGAAATGACCAAAGCCACAATCCGTTGTATTCCATTAAATAATACTTTGGAGGATGGAGTTTGTGTACTTACTGGTAATCCTTCAAAACAAAGAGTCATTTTTGCAAAATCGTATTAAAACTCTCGTTTTGTAAACTGAATTTTAGACGTTTTTGGTAGAAATTGATTCAATGTTATAAGAATATAAAGGGATCACCCTGACAGGGTTATCCCTTTTTTTTTCGTACACTCTGGGATATACTATTCAGGAATATTGCCGCCAATATAATTCCAGTGCCAATATAAAATGACATATTTAGATCGTTGTTTTCTTTGAAAATTATTATTCCCAATAGAATTCCGTAAATAGGTTCTAAATTAACTGTTAGATTTGCAGTAAAAGCACTTAATTGTTTGAGTGATGTAGTTGCTAAATAAAAGGTCAAATTCGTGCAGAGAATGGATAAAATAGCTACCCACACTAAGTCCAATGCTCCGTTTTGAAGATTGGAAATCTGAAACTGTTGTGGTTCAAAATTGGGTATTAAAATGAGTGTCTCATTGCTAATGAAATGATGTCCCCCGAAAAGAATAAAAATAGAGAGTAATCCCGCTCCAGATAACATTTCTATGGCGCTAATTGTAAGTGGATTTTCGGTTTCAATAAATTTTTTATTCAATGTTGAAAACAATGCGGCAAGTGCTGCACTTAAAACTCCTACAATTATTGCAGAAGTATATGGATGGGGAACTGAAGAGTCGGTAGAGAGTGAATAGCTTATGAGAGATACGCCCATTATTACAATTAATCCAGAGAAAACGTCTTGAATTTTGAATTTCTGATTGAGTAAAATGGGTTCAAAAATCGAAGTGAAAAAGGAGGCAGAACCTAAGCAAGCAAGAGTTACAGAAACGGAATTTCCCAATTTTATTGAACCGTAGAATGTGAGCCAATGAAGACAAACAATGATGCCAATTCCGAGAAAGCGCAATAAATTTTTTGGGTCGATGGTCTTTAATGATTTCCAAACACTGGGAAACATAAGGTAAATGGCTGCAGTAAATAGCATTCGGTGCCAAACTAAATTAATAGAACCGTATGAGATAAGTTTTCCTAGAACTGCCGTAAATCCCCAAAGAAACACAGAAATATGTAAATAAATAAGAGCCTTCTTGTAGGGTGCGGATTTTTGAGACATAATGGTTCCTTTAGTAACTAGAATAGATTGATTGATAACTGTTATAACAATGCAAATAAAATGGATTGGAGAAATCCTTATAAAAAATCAAGGCCGAACAAAATTGCCCGGCCAGGATGTTTTTTGGTATGTAAAAGCGCGTAACAGTTGGCGTTATCTCACGATAACTGTTACAAAAATACACGATTTTTTTTAAAAGCAATAGTGGTTGGAAAAAAATCAAACACACAATATAAAGTTGGAGTCTAATAAATTGGAATCTAGTTGTATTTGCCTTTGAATTTTTCTTTAACTTCGGCAACCACAGTACGCAATTCTTGCTCTTTGTCTTTATTCATTACCAGAAGAACATCGGGCGAATCAACCACAACTAAATTATCTACACCGGTAAGTACAACAAGTTTTTCATTTGGAGAGTAAACCAGTGAATTTGCGGAGTCGTAAATTCGGATGTTTTGGCCGATAGAGCCATTTTCGAATTTGTCCTTTGAAGAAACTTCCCAAAGACTTTTCCAAGTACCTACATCACTCCAACCGAAATTGGAAGGGATTACGAATACGTTCTTTTCTTTCTCCATAATTCCATAATCTATTGAAATGCTTGGAGATTGTCCGTATGCTACAGTAACACTATTTTTAAAATTTCCATTGAAATCAATATCACAAAAAAGGGAGTGAATTTCGGTAAGATTGGCTTCAAAACGATTGGTGATAGTTTTAACACTCCATGCAAAAATACCGGCATTCCAAAGAAATTCTTTACTTTCGATGAATGTTTTTGCCAGATCTTCTGTAGGTTTTTCGGTGAAAGTTTTAACAGGATGAATTCCGTTTTCAAGTGCGGTAGGCTGAAATTGAATGTATCCATAACCGGTGTCAGGTCTGCTGGGAGTAATACCTAAAGTAACTAAAGCATCGTTATTTGAAGCAAAATCGAGAGCTTTTTGCGCGATATGGATGAATTGCAATTCATCAGTTATTAAATGATCAGAGGGAGCAACGATGCAAGTAGCATCCGGGTTTTTCTGTTGAATGTAATAGGAAGCCAATGCAACGCATGGCGCTGTGTTTTTTCCAACCGGTTCTGCTAATATTTGTTCTTTTGAAATGTTCGGAATGTGTTCTTGAACCAAGTCGATATAGTCTTCATTGGTTACAATATAAATATTCTCAGTAGGCACAAAGTGTGCAAAGCGATTGAAAGTTTGAGTAATTAAGGATTGCCCGGTTCCCAAAATATCCATAAATTGTTTGGGAAAGCTTTTTTTGCTCACTGGCCAAAAACGCGTGCCTATGCCGCCTGCCATAATTACAACGAAGTGGTTTTTGTTTTTTTCCATAACTGGATGGCTCAAAGATAATCACAGAAAATTAAAGAATTCCTTCTGAATTCAAATCATGTATATGAACAATGCCAAAATATTTGCGATTTTCACAAATTACAACTTGTGAGATTTTCTTTTCTTGCATTAATTCTGCTGCTGCGGTGGCCATGTCTTTTGAATCAAGTGTTAGTGGATTAGCCGACATAATTTGTCGGGCTGTAATATGGTCTAATTGATCGAACTGAGCGAGCATTCGACGGATATCACCGTCGGTTATAATACCTACAACTTGAAGATTATCAACCACTACGGTAACACCCAAACGATTTTCGGAAATAACCATGATAACATCTTTCCAATGGGTGTTGGGTGTTACTTGTGGTTTTGAGTGTTTAGATGCAATTTGGCCGCAGGTCAAATAAAGTTTCTTTCCCAAAGCTCCACCAGGATGGTATTTTGAGAAATCCTGACCGGTAAAATTGCGAATTTTTAGTAGTGAAATAGCAATTGCATCACCCATTAATAATTGAGCTGTGGTACTGGTTGTTGGTGCCAAATTATTTGGACATGCTTCTCGGTCAATTGTAGTATTAAGAATGTAATGCGCACCTTGGGCTAATTGGGAATTTACGTTTCCCACCATAGCAATAAAAGTATTGCCAAATCGTTGAATCAAAGGAATCAAAGCTACCATTTCTGGCGTATTTCCGCTTTTGGAAATAGCCAATACAACATCGTTTTGTTGAATCATACCGAGGTCGCCATGGATGGCGTCGGCTGCATGCATGAAAATGGAGGGTTGGCCGGTGCTGTTTAAGGTTGCTACTATTTTTTGAGCAATTATGGCTGACTTACCAATGCCGGTAATGACCAAGCGGCCGTTGCTTGATAAAATGGCATTTACTGTTTGAGCAAAGTGATCATCTACAAATGAGGGTAAATTATTGAGGCTTTGAAGTTCGTTTTGAATGGCTTCTTGTCCTAATTTGATAATTTGTTCCTGAGGCAGGGGTTGAAACATGTTGTTGAAATTGAATTTTTAAGTTTAAATTCGGTTTGCAAAATTACTAATAAAAATACAATTGAAATGATTGTAGATATAACTATAAATATATCAATGGTATGATTTGTTTGGAGAGCTGTGAGAAGTTGTATGTTTAATATTTTAACAAAAAAATAATTTTAAGAAAATAGGTTTGTTTAGAATCAAAAATTTGTTGTAATTTCACATACCCAAATGAACACTGCTTAACTTCTTTAGTGCTTTACTTGTTGGATTTGGTATAATCTTTGAACATGTGTAAGAACAAGTAGAGTGTAGTAAGGCTTTGGTGCAATTATTTGATTTAAATTATTTTAAAGGTAACTGATAAAAAAGGTATGCAAGCTACGGCAACGCAAGTTTCTAAAACTCCAAAGGAGTTTTTAAAAGATTTTTTTGGATTTGATGGTTTCAAGGGAAATCAAGAGCCCGTAATTCAAAGTATCTTAGAGGGTAATGACTGTTTTGTGATTATGCCAACGGGCGCAGGGAAATCTTTGTGTTTTCAACTGCCAGCAATGATGATGGAAGGTACAGCAATTGTAATTTCACCTCTAATTGCTTTAATGAAGAATCAAGTAGATAATCTTCGGGGGTTTTCTATGCAAAATGGTTTAGCGCACTTTTTGAATAGTTCTTTAAGTAAAGGAGAGTTTAATCAAGTTGTTAGCGACTTGCTAGAAGCAAAGACGAAATTATTATATATAGCACCGGAAACGCTAAAAAAACCCGAAACCATTGAAATTTTAAGCAAAATTAAAGTTTCGTTCGTGGCCGTGGATGAAGCTCATTGTATTTCTGAGTGGGGTCACGATTTCCGCCCAGAGTATAGAAAAATCAAACAAATGGTTAAGGAAATAGGTGACATTCCTATTTTAGCGTTAACTGCAACAGCAACCCCAAAAGTTCAATACGACATTCAGAAGAACCTGAATATGCTGGATGCTGAATTGTTCAAAAGCAGTTTCAATCGTTCAAATCTATATTATTCCGTTCGACCTAAAGGAAGAAAGGATGTTGTGCACAAGGAAATTATTTCCTTTATAAAACAGCATAATAATTCTTCAGGCATTATTTATTGTCTTTCACGGAAAAAGGTGGAAGAAATTTCTGAAATGCTTCAACGAAATGGAATTAAAGCACTTCCGTATCATGCCGGATTGGATGCAAAATTGCGTGCACAGCATCAGGATGATTTTCTCATGGAAAACTGTGATGTGATAGTTGCAACCATTGCATTCGGTATGGGTATTGATAAACCAGATGTTCGTTATGTAATTCATTACGACGTGCCAAAGAGTTTAGAAGGCTATTATCAAGAAACGGGCCGGGCAGGAAGAGATGGTTTACGGGGTGATTGTTTGTTGTTTTATAATCCCAACGACATAGAGAAGTTGGAGAAATTTATGAAAGACAAACCCGTTGCTGAGCAGGAAATCGGTGGATTATTGATAGCAGAAACAGCAGCTTTTGCTGAAAGTTCTCAATGCAGAAGGAAATTTTTATTGCATTATTTTGGGGAAACTTTTGAGGAAAGCCGATGTGAGGCTATGTGTGATAATTGCGCGCACCCCAAACCGAAGAGAGATGTAAGTAATGAATTAAAGATAGCTATTGAGTGTATGTTGGAAATGAAAGGTGAATTTTCATTGAATCATATTGTTAACTTTATTATTGGAAATAAATCCGATGCTCAAATCAAAGATTATCATCATGAATCGTATCCAACCTTTGGAAGAGGAAAAGACCAAGATAAACTTTTTTATAAATCCATTATTCGTTTAGCTTTAGTACACGGTTTTTTAAATAAAAATATTGAAAAGTACGGATTACTTTCAGTGAATGAATTAGGGAAAGAATATTTGAAGAACGCTAAACCTATTGAAATGGCTGTCGATGTCGAATTTGAAAGTATCTCAGATGAAGATTACGAAAATTTCAGATTGGAGTCAGTTTGTGATGAAGTTCTGTTTAGTGATCTAAAAGACCTTAGACGTAAAGTTGCGCATGAACTAGGATTACCGCCTTATGTAATTTTTCAAGATCCGAGCTTGGAAGATATGGCCATCAAATATCCAATTACCCTAGAGGAGTTGGCAAATATCAATGGAGTGGGCAAAAATAAAGCATTAAAATACGGTGCAAAGTTTTTGAGTTACATTGAAAAATATGTAAAAGATAATGAAATTGAGCGACCATTGGATGTTGTATTAAAAGGTAATTCAGAGCGTTCAGCAAAACGTGTCAATATTATTTTGAATATTGATAAGCAAGTTGATTTGCCCGAAATAGCATCCCAGCTAAAAATTAGTTTTGAGGAACTTCTAGAGGAGTTAACGCAGATTGTTAACACAGGCACTAAACTCAATATAAGGTACTTTTTAGACCCCATAATTGATGAAGATTTACAAGATGAAATCATCGATTATTTCAAAAAT
Organism: Chitinophaga pinensis; assembly: GCA_945890895.1. GTDB lineage: Bacteria > Bacteroidota > Bacteroidia > NS11-12g > UBA955 > VMCP01. Next base: position 9,879 of record CAMDDG010000041.1, read on the forward strand.
AATGATGAAGAAGATTTAGATGCCGCTGTTGATCATTTTGATGGTGAATTTGACTGGGCTGAATTAAAACTAATGCACTTGCAGTTTCTAAGTGATGTGGCTAATTAAATTATAATTATACATTTAACATCGTTATTTTAGAATTTGGTCTTACATTATTATTGTTAAATATCTAGGATACGTAATAACGAGTTGAAGAATCTTACAGTCAGAAAATAAATGTGATATCGTATTAAAAATAGCACACTGAATTAGTTTTTTTAAAAGTTAAAAACTTGGCCTTATTTTTGCTTAAATAGAATTCAAATACTCAATTGACGACTTCAAATCTAAACTTCGAGCAAATATTTCGCAAATACCGTCCTGGTTTGCTTGCTTTCGCGAACAGTATTTTAAATAACATTGACGATGCTGAAGAAGTAATCCATGATGTATTCATTGCATTTTGGAATCAAGGAAGTCTAAGAGATATAGAAGAAACAGGCGTAAAGAGTTATCTTTTTACATCAGTTAAAAATCGTAGTTTGAACCATATAAAAAAGGCAAAATTAAATTACACGGATTTGCCTGATTATGTTGATTTCGTTGATCTAAGTCCAAATGTTCTAAGAGAAATAGAGGGGCGTGAGGTAGAGCAGCAAATCCATAAAATTATTGACGAATTGCCTGAGAAATGTCGACAAATTTTTATAATGAGTCGTGTTTATGAATTAAGTCACAAGGAAATAGCAACTATTCTAGAAGTTAGCCCTAAAACGGTTGAAAATCAAGTTGGATTGGCGTTGAAATTTATTCGAAAATACTTCAGCCGATAGATTTGGAGATGTTTAATTGAGTTAAACCGATTTCATTTTGGATGATTCAATCACTTCGGTGTAAATATCTTCATATTGTTTAAGAATGATATTTAAGTCAAATTGTTTAGCATGTTCTAAAGCGTTTTTTCGGAACTGTAGTAATTTGTCGGAATTACTGAGCAGTTGAATGGCATCTTTTGCCATTTTTTCAATATCTCCAACATCGGATAAGTAGCCAGTAACACCATCAAGAACTACTTCAGGAAGTCCACCCGCATTTGAACAAATTACAGGAACTTCACAAGCCATAGCTTCCAAAGCACTTAATCCAAAACTTTCACGTTCAGATGGTAAAAAAAACAAATCACAAACACTAAGAATTTCTTCAATAGCTTCTTGCTTTCCTAGGAACGTAACTTTGTCGCATACATTGAATTCTCGGCAAATTTTTTCAATATTGCTTCGTTCGGGTCCATCTCCAATGAGCAAAAGTTTTGCAGGAATCACTTTCTGAATTTTTTCAAAAATCTGAATAATATCGCCAATTCTTTTTACTTTTCTGAAGTTTGATGTATGGACTAGAATATGTTCACCATTAGGAGCAATTGCTTTTTTGAAGTGTTCACGAGCCTTTTTGTTGAAACGTTCAAAGTCGATAAAGTTAGTAACCACTTTAATTTCTCTTTGGATGTTAAAGTGAGTTAATGTGTCTTCTTTTAGACTTTCAGAAACTGCTGTAACTGCATCCGAATGATTGATACTCCAACAAACAACAGGTTCGTAGGAAGCTTCTCTGCCAACAAGTGTAATATCGGTTCCATGAAGTGTAGTTACAACAGGTATATGAATACCTTCTTCTTTTAGTATTTGTTTAGCCAACAAAGCAGCCGAAGCATGTGGTATGGCATAGTGAGCATGTATGACTTCCAAATGATTAGAACGCACAATTTCAACCATTTTACCTACCAGTGCTGTTTCGTAAGGAGCATGCTCAAATAATGGGTATTGTGGTATGATAACTTCATGGAAATAGACGTTCTCCATAAAATAATCCAATCGAGCAGGCTGATTATAACTTATGAAGTGTACTTCGTGGCCTTTTTTTGATAATGCTTTTCCTAATTCTGTAGCTAAAACACCACTACCACCAAAGGTGGGATATAGTACAATTCCTATTCTCATACTTCTATAACAAAGTTCCTTAAAAAATGGCAGTAAATCGCTATGAAAAGTATTTTATTTGAATTGTTGTGGTTTTATTTGCAATAACAATGGAATTTAATGATGAGTATTTTATGGGTAGAGCATTGGTTTTAGCTCAACAGGCCTATGATGAAGATGAAGTGCCGATAGGGGCAGTTGTAGTTCATCAAAATAAGATCATTGGTAAAGGATATAATCAAACGGAAAAATTGATAGATGTTACTGCACATGCTGAAATGCTTGCTATAACTAGTGCATCACAGTATTTAGGGAGTAAGTTTTTGGATGAATGTACCCTCTATGTTACTATAGAACCTTGCGTAATGTGTGCTGGAGCCATAAAATGGGCACGATTTGGAAGATTGGTATTTGGTTCGTCGGAACCCAAATCGGGTTACGAAGTGTATTGTTCACCCAAAACCTTGAATCAAACAGAAATAGTACGAGGTATTTTGGAGCAAGATTGCAGGTCAATTATGAAGGAGTTTTTTGCCCGCAAAAGAAAATAGAATCACTTTTTACTCGAATCGTTCATAAGCGCCCAAATCCGGTTTGATTTTGCGGGTTTTTCCCGTTAAGTCAACGGCAGAAGATGTAGATGGGTTTGCTTTTTCAAAGGCAAATGATAATGTATCTAATTGGTAATTTCCACGATCCTCGTCTATAAAACGGGGGTTAGAATTAAATGAATTCGATATTTTATTAAAAACGTTTTTATCGTTTTTTGATTTAAGTAAATTATTGTTAGCATCAATTAGAAATAGACTAGAATTCATTTGGTCTGAATTGATTTCTTCTGTCTTATAACCCCATATTATACTGTTATTTAGAGTAAAACTTAGGTCATTGGTTGATAATAAAATTCCATTACCATCACGTAATGTGTTGGTAAAACCAAAATGCCCCTCATTCCTATTTCCAAAATACGAGTAATCGGCGAATGTGCAGTGATTGAATGAATAGGATCCTCCATAATATCCCAAGAAAGAATAACTGCCCGCGTCTGCGAACAAGCAATTTTCCCCGATAATTTTGGCGTTTAAACCTAGTAAACAGGCTTGTCCACAGTATTGAATTCGAGTTTGATTCAAAACAATTTCAGGTTTTTGGGAATAATCAATGCTTCCGCCGAGTTCTGATGCGAATGCATCAAGCGCATCTTTTTCGTCTTGTGTTACGGGTGTTCTTGCAATAATTCCAATAGATGCATTGGAAATGTCGGAAAAATTGGCAACTATTTTTCCTCCAGGAGGAACATATATTCCACCCCATTGATTCGGGAGAAATTGGCTATTGAATACGGGTTTGTCGCCCTTAACAGAAACTCGATTTTCTGCGGTTCCTGAAATGTTTAATTGACCTAAGTTATAAATGTAAGTTCTTGCAGAGGCAAAAACCTTAATTCCTTCATTCCATTTTAAACTAATGTTGGGTGGAATATATAAATTGCCAATAATTACATAAGGTTTATTTACATCAGACCATGTGGAATTACTTGCAATAATGGAATCGTGGATATAATGTGCATCCCAGCCGTATGCTCCTAAAATGATCTTGGTTTGTTGGGTGCCCACATTAGCCATAATAGAATCCAAAATAAGAGCAGGATTGATTTGATTATTGGCTTCTAATGCACATTGAACAAAAATAAATGCACTATCTTTTGGTCCAATTTCTAAATCTTTTACCTCTGGACCAGCAATACCATCAACGTTGAATTTGTAGTAAGAGTTTTTTCCCCCGCCGAGTTTCAAAGTAGCTTTGACCCATTTGTTTTCCGTATTTTTGATTGAAACCAGTTTAGTAACAGAAATAGGGTAGGTTGAACCAGGTTTTCGGGTGAAAATGGTGTCGAAATATACGGTGTCTTTGGAGAATTTTAAATTTGAATTGGCCGAAAATTCAGGAGTTTTAATGCAGCTCGAAAATGAAAATATCAAAATCGAAAGGATCCCGATTGTATTATTTATAGATATCTTCATTATTTAAAATACTTAAGTAAGAGTAATAACGATTTTGAGTGATACTTTCATGTTTTACCGCTTCAAGTACCGCACAATCGGGTTCATGGGTATGTGTGCAGTTTGAAAATCTACAATTTTTCATGACATTCCTAAATTCAGGGAAATAATGTGGAATTTCTTCTTGTGGGATGTCAACAACGCCAAAATCTCTAATTCCTGGTGTATCTATGATTTGGGTGTTACCAACACCTGTAAACATTTCTGCAAATGTGGTTGTGTGTTTTCCTTTTTCGTGGGAAGCAGATACTTCTCCTGTTTTGGCTTTAGTATTGGGAATTAACGCATTGAGAAGTGTGGATTTTCCTGCTCCAGAATGACCCGCGAATAAAATGCGCTTTCCTTGAATGGCTTTTTTTAGAGAATCCAGTGAATGAATATCCACCCCCGATCCATTTAGGATGAGAACTTCAGCATTTTTATAATTCTGGGTAAATTCTAAGATAAATTGATCTAAATAACTCCCCAATAAGTCTGTTTTATTCAAAAATAGAATAGCAGGTACATGGAATGCTTGACAGCAAAGTAAAAACCGATCAATAAAACCAAAAGAAGTTCTTGGGGCCACCATAGAAGCAACCAAAACGGCTGCATCTAAATTGGTAGCCAAAATTTGACGTTTCGAACTGGACTTGTTGGCTTTTCTTATTATCCAATTATTTCTGGGTAGAATTTCGCTTATTGTACCTGTATGTTCATAATTGGGGTCAGGCTCAATCATTACCTGATCTCCTACTGCTACAGGATTGGATGTATCCGTTTCTTTTAAGCGGAGTTTACCTCTGGTTCTAGCCTGTATCCAAGATCCATCGTTGGTATACGCGAGATACCAACTGCCTGTGGATTTTGTGATAGTGGCTTGGATCATTTGGAATTAAAAAATATGTTCACAAATCGTTTTGGTTTGTGCAGATTTGCTCATGGTGTAAAAATGCAAAACAGGAGCGTTTTTTTGTATTAGTTCTTTACATTGTTCAATAGCCCAATCTATACCAATTTGCGCAACATCTTTATCGTTTTTACAATCTTCAATTGCATTTACAAGATCTTCGGGCAAATCAATATTAAATACCTTAGGTAACGCTAACAATTGTTTCCTAGAAGAAATAGGTTTGATACCAGGAATTATGGGAACATCAATGCCATTCTCCCTGCACTTATTCACAAAGTTAAAGTAATGTTGATTGTCGAAAAACATTTGAGTAACCAAAAAGTCAGCTCCTGCTTCTACTTTCCTCTTTAAGTATTTCAGGTCGCTAGACAAGTTAGGTGCATCCATGTGTTTTTCGGGATATGCAGCAGCGCCGATGCAAAAATTGGATTCCACGCCTTGAGTTAATTCTTCATCTAAATAAACACCGGAATTCATGTTTTTTATTTGATGAATCAAATCCAGTGCATTTTTGTTTCCACCCATTTCTGGTTCGAAATATAATTCACCTTTTTGCGGGTCGCCACGAAGTGCTAAAACATTGTCTATACCTAGGAAATTTAATTCTATTAAGGCCGTTTCGGTATCATCTTTGGTGAATCCTCCACAAATCAAATGGGGAACCGCATCAATGTGGTATTTGTTTTGAATGGCTGCACAAATAGCTACTGTACCGGGTCTTTTTCGAGTTGAAACTCGATCGAATGTACCATCCGCACGTTTTTTCAAAACATAGTCTTCTCGGTGATAGGTTACATCAATAAATGAAGGTTTGAATTCCATTAATGGATCAATACCGTTGTATATACTTTGGATACCCAGACCTTTTAAAGGAGGTAATATTTCAAAGGAAAATAAGGTTTTACCGTTTGATTCTTTTATATGATCAATAATTTTCATTGGTTAATTGTAGGAAGTTGGATCTAGGTTAGTTAAAATTGGAAAACGTGCAAAGGTGGGATGGAAATTAAACATCAAAAATTGGAATTTTGTTTAATAATAAAGAGGTTATCTAATTAGAATTCTATTTCCGAAGTTAGGGTTTCAGCACCTCTTAAAAAAACTACTTTCGTTTTGTCGCCTTTGTTGAATTTTCCCAAGGCCGACATGTAGTCGTTGATGTCATTGATTTCCCAATCGCCTAATTTAGTTACAATGTCATTTCTGAGAAGACCTGCTTTGGCTGCTGGTCTGTCGGCAGTAACACCATCTACACGCAAACCTTTTCCTGAAAATGAGTAATCGGGCATAACACCCAGAGTAACTTTAAATCGGGTTTTACCGGGTGAAGGGTCCTTGGTTTTTGTGAAGGGAAGCTTTTTGCGTTTGGTTCCTTTGATGGTTTGTTGAATTACATCTATTGAATAGAACATCCCATCATAATTGATTCTATTTTCATCATCATCAGGTGTGTGATAATCTCTGTGTTGTCCAGAAAAGAAATGCAAAACAGGAATATTTTCAAGATAAAAACTTGCGTGGTCGGAAGGGCCCATTCCACTCTCTGTAGAATTAAAAAGCAATCGTGAGGTATCAGTTTTGATATGGGTTAAAACCTCTTTCCAAATAGGTGAAGTTCCAACCCCGTTGATAGTTAGTGTTTTCTTGGTAGAATCAATTCTACCGAGCATATCAATATTTACAACATAGTTGATTTTTTTCATGGGGATTAATGGATTTTGGGTAAAATACTTAGAACCTAATAAGCCCAATTCTTCTCCACTAAAGGCGATAAATAAGTAATTGTTTTTGCGATATTTCCAACCTTTTAACTTTCTGGATAATTCTAACATGGCAGCTACACCAGAAGCATTGTCATCGGCACCATTATGAACAGCTAAAGGTCCAGAGTATCGGGAATTTTCGTATTCATTAAATCCGATATGATCGTGGTGTGCGCAAATTACTATGGTCTTCTTTTTGAAGTTATTTTTATACGCAATCACATTGTGCCCAATAGCTTGTGGAGAAACTACCTTACTTACCATTTTTGCACTTAATCCAATGGGAATCATGGTGTTTGCTTTAAAGTAAAATACAGGGATTTGAGAAGGAGTAGTGGTTCGATTCAATTTTCCAGAGGGATCTTCATCGGTTAGTTTACTTCTCACAAAAATAACACCGACCGCACCTCTTGCAATTGCCTCTTTTACTTTTGTATTGATGTCTGCAAATTCACTTATTTCGCTGTGAGGGTTTTCATCTTGTGCAAAATAGCCTAATCGCATCAATACGATTTTACCCTTAACATCAAAATTTTGATAGTCGTTTTTATTTAGTCGTTCAGCTACAATACCATAACCTACATCAATTACGGGAGCTGTTACTGAATCGTAGTTGCAAGTTTGCGAGAGGGGGTAAAATTCTTCGAATAATTTAAATTCCCGGGGCTCGTTAATACCATCGGGAGAAACCAAGAAGAATTTGCAATCTTCTGATGCCATGCGAAATTGTGTCATGGTAAATTCCTGAAAACCTTCTTTACCCAATAGTTTTAAACCGCTTTTTTCGAATTCCTTAGCGATGTAATTAGCACTTGCTAATTCTCCAGGTGAGCCGGTTTGACGACCTTGAAGTTCATCAGAAGCCAAGTAGGTAATATCTTGTTTTAAACGAGCAATGGTTTCGAGTTTTTTCTTTTCTTTTTTAGATTTTTTTGGAGGATTTTGATGGTCAACGACCGAAATTTCAAACGTATTTTGAGCTATACCAATGGTTTTTGTAGCATAGTTGCTGCAATTATAACTGGCATTTACATTGGAACTGAATAAACATCCCCCAAGAAATAAAATCAAGGACGATTTGTGCGTATTAAAATAATTCATATAGGGTTTTTATGAGTATGCTCGCGGAGAGTAGTGCAAATATAACGCGTATCCAAATGACAGGCACTTTTGGAGCGACTTTCTGTCCAAAAGATGAAAAAACAAATGCTCCAATAGCCATAGGTAAAAAATAGGGCCAAACAATATAGTGGCTTTGTAACCATTCTGGCTGGAAGAATTGGATTTTCAAAAAGGCATCTGCTTGAAAGCTATTGGGATTAAATATAAAGGGAGCTTGGGAATTGGTAAGGTATTGAGTAAGTGGAATGATTGAAAGCAGTGGAACGATACTCAGGGAAAGTGCAGTAGCTTTTTTTACGGGTAATTTTAAAAGCATTCTAAAAAGTGGAACCATGATTATACCCCCTCCAAGCCCACTTAAAGAAACGACAGAACCTGCAAAAATTCCGACAAATGAAGAAATAATGGTTTTTCGCTGAGGTTTACTAATTTCGTCAATTTTTGTTTCTTTATCCTTGATAAACAACATGTTAGTAATGGAAATGATCAAGAAAAATAGAAATACCGTTTGGAATCTTTGTTTAGAATACCAATCGCCATTTTGGATGGTATAACTCATTAAAGCGGCAGAAATAGCACCTGGAATACCTATGGTTAAGCTTTGTTTGAGGTCGAAGGATTTGAGTTTAATTTGTCGAATAATTCCGGAAAAGCCAGAAATAAATACTAAAGCAATGGAATTTGCTAGAGTGAAACGTACCAATTCCTCATTGGTTAACTGATGATTTCCAAGTAAGAGGGTTAGAACAGGAATAAAAATTAATCCTCCTCCAACACCCAATAACCCTGCTAGAAATCCACCTAGGGATCCAACGATTAGGAGCAATAAAACTACAGCGAACAGCATTTAATTTTTGGTTGGATTTTTTAAAATTTTATTAATGGATTCTGAGTTTTTGATAAGTTTAACAGCGTAATTTACTTCTGGATCAATGGTTACAGTTTCTCTGTTATAAACGGAATCAGTTGAAAGTCGAACTAATATTGCTTTTTTAAGCTCGAAAAGTATATCGCTGGAATTGGCTTTTATGAATTTAGAAACTTCTTGTGAAATAATGGTTTTATTGGGAGTGAGCCAGCCAAATTGTTTGACCCACAAAGTGTCGCTGTTCATGGTTAGCAATTTGTTGTTCCAGTTTTTAGTAAATACTTCTGGCGCTTTAAGCATTGCAAATTTTTCAAAAGACGCGATTATTGATTGATTGAAATTGGAATTTGATAAGTTTGAAACATCAAAATTATTTCCATTTTCAGCATCTTTACGAGTATGTTCATTAGCCCAGTCAAAAATGATGTATTCTTTTTCTAACCATTCGAGCAGCTCTTTTCCGTTGAACGCAGGCAAATTTACATCGGGATCAATGCCACCACCATCGAAAACAATTCTACCATTTTTTGTTTTAAAGGGAATTTTTTCACTGGAAGATTTAGAAGTTGCCTTTCCAGTTGCATCTTTTAGATTATAGTTTAAACGTTGAATACATCTTCCGCTGGGTGTATAGTATCGAGCAGTGGTAATTTTCATTTGAGTTCGGTAAGGTAAGTTTTGATAGTTTTGAACCAGTCCTTTTCCAAAACTATTTTGCCCAATTATTACGGCTCGATCTAGGTCTTGGAGAGCTCCACTTACTACTTCGGAGGCAGAAGCAGAACTTTTATTTACAAGGATAATCAAAGGTAAACTTGGAGCTATGGGTTTCTGAGTTGTTTTCCAGTTTTTGGGACCTTGATGACCTTTACCCTTTAGGTTTACTACTGTGGTATTAGGTTCTACAAAGAGACCGACAATATTTACTGCTTCATTTAGCAAGCCACCTCCGTTGTTTCTTAAATCAAGGATCAAACCACCGAATTTTGAGTTTTGTTGTAACTTTTTGAGTTCGGTTTCTACTTCACGAGAACAGTCATTACCAAATTCATCGAGTTTTATATAACCCGTGCTTTCATCGATCATACCAGCGTATGAAACACTTTTTGTTTCGATATTACTTCTTGAAACGGTTTTTACAAGTGTATCTTTTCCTCGCACCAATTGAATTTTAAATTGCGTATTAGGTACACCCCTAAAAAGTGGCATTAAATCTTCATGCCCAAAATTAGAAACAGAAGTATTATCAATTTTTACTATTTGATCACCCAATAAGATACCTGCTTTATGAAAACCATATCCTTTGATAATTTCTGTAACAATGGGTTGTTGATTTCGAAATTGAATTCGGGCACCAACACCACCGTATTCTCCATGGCGTTCAATTAAAGCTTCTTCGGCTTGGTATTCAGAGAAGAAAACGGTATACGGATCCAGTGTTTTCAACATGGAAGAAATAGCCGATTTAATTAGTTCTCCTGGAGGTATATCGTCAACGTAATGTTCACCTACTTCTTTGTATACTGAAGAGAATATTTCTAAGTTTTTTGCAAATTCAAATAAATCATTAGACCATTTTGCACCCGTGCTCAGGAAAAATGAAAGTATGCATAATAAAAACCATTTCGGAATTTTAACGGTCATTCTTCAAATTTACGATTTCCTCGTAAATATTGCGACCATTACCGAATCCAATTCGACTGAGGATGGTATTTTGAAGGTGGAATTGTAACTTTGAAATTTAGTGACTTAATTATTTCTAGTGCATTATGTTAATCATACAGAATTTTACGTTTGAAGCAAGATTTGCAAATTGGGCCTATCAGCAAGTCCTGAATGCAGGTGTTTCAAAAGAATCGGCCATGTTTGTTAAAATGTCGATTTTAATTGGAACCCTTTTGATAGTAGTTCTTTTGATGGATTGGATTGCTCGTAAGATTATTTTATCGCTGATCAAACGATATTCTCAAAAAATCAATCATCCGTTTTTAAACGAACTTGTAGATAAGAAAACTTTTAAATTTTTGGGTCATATTATACCACTTTGGTTTGCTCAGAGCAGTTTGAAAGTGGTATTGTATGGTTTTGAAAGCGTTATTCATCCCCTGGAAATTATACTTGCCTTATCGATCATTTTTGTAATACACCAGTTTGTACAAAGTGTTCTCAAAGTGCTCAAGGTGATCATGCTTGAAATGGATTCCTTAAAGGATAAACCCATTGCATCT
>CAMDDG010000042.1 GCA_945890895.1 Chitinophaga pinensis
TGATTCCAAGTATAATGATCAAGCGAAGTATTTGATGTTATATTTACATCCTTATGAATTTGATACGGATTATAAGCACTTCCCAGAAGTGTATCGTTCTAAAGTTTCAATTCAAAATCCTAAATTTTATTTGCAGACTTTAATTTCGAGATATAATCGGTCTTCATTATTGCCAAAAATTGAAATGATTATCCAAGGTTCTGCTACCAAAGGAAATCAAAGTATTATGGAATATTTATCACAGAATGGATTCTAAAATTACACAAATCAGTGAAAAATGTAACAATGTGACAAATTATGATACACGTTTTGTGGTATTTCACAGCTTGTTTTTAGGTGGCGTGTCAAAATTTCATTAAAATTGTACTTGATTTTTTGTGGAAAGCACTAAAAACTTAGTGAAGGCACAAATAAACGGGAAATACGCTAATTTCTAACTTTTATATCTTTAGGAACTTTAAAATGAAAAACATCTTGATTTACGGTGCTGGAGGCTTTGGGAAAGAAGTATTTTGTTTACTTCGGGAGGCGAACCAGTTCAGTAATGAATGGAATTTTTTGGGGTTCTTAGACGATAATTTAACCGTTGGTACAGACCTGAAGTTTGGATTGGTAGTAGGTGGTATTGATTATTTGTTGCAATCTACGGAGCAGGTGTATGTAGTATTAGCAATTGGTAGTCCAGTTACACGCGAGAAAATATCCCAAAAAATAAATAACAAGAACATTATTTTCCCCAATTTAATTGCACCGGATTTTCGTGCATTGGATCAAGAATCGTTGAAAATGGGTGTGGGAAATATTGTTTTCTCAAAGTGTTCAACCAGTGTGGATGTGAGTATTGGAAGTTTTAATATTTTTAATAGTCAGATTGCCATTGGTCACGACTCTTATATTGGAGATTATAATACATTTATGCCGGGAACCAAAGTATCGGGTTCGGTGTATATTGGTAAATCGAACAATTTTGGAATGAATAGCGCGGTCCTTCAGAATGTTCAAATTGGAAACAGAAATAAATTGGGTCCTTTAAGTGTTCTCACAAAGTCAATTAAGGATGATGGTACATTTATAGGTTCGATCGCGAAAAAATTTGCTTTTTAATACTTAGAAAAACTTAAAAAAAATGGAAATAAATCAGTTCATAAAACACATTGCAGAGCAATACGATGAAACCGATTCTTCAATCTTTAATGCAGAAACCCTTTTCAAAGAAATTGAAGAGTATTCCTCTTTAACGGCATTGAATATCATCTCTGTAATCGATGATGAATACGATGTTTATTTGAAAGGTGAAGACATTCGCAATTCTTCTACCATTCAGGAACTTTTTGAAAAAGTAGTTGAGAAAGTTGGATAATATCCTACATTTTAACGAAAAGGTAATTTTAATTACAGGAGCCAGCAGCGGAATTGGCTCGGATTTAGCGCGTTTATGTAGTTCTTTGGGAGCTCAATTGATTTTGTGTGGCAGAAATGTAGAACGATTGAATATTGTTTCTGACGAGATTGTAGAAAACGGTGGAATTGTACTCCAAAAGCATTGTGGAGATTTAACGGATTCGGATTTTTTAAAAGAAGTTTCCGAGTCCATTCCCGTAATTCATGGTTTGGCATTGAATGCCGGTATCAATTATATCAGTACGGTAAAAACTTTAAATTTAAAAGCACTTCATCATGTTATGGAGGTGAATACGTATTCTCCAATCTTGCTAATGAAGATGATTTTGAAAGCTAAAAAATTTTCAAACGCAGCTTCTGTGGTTTTTACTTCATCGATTGCAGGATTTCAGCGTTCCTCCATGGGAAATAGCATCTATTCAACAAGTAAAGCTGCTTTGCATGGATTTATGAGAAATGCAGCTTTGGAATTGGCATCAGCGGGAATTCGCGTTAATTCTGTCAATCCAGGTATGGTTGAAACCGAATTATTGGGCAAAAATGGAATTACGCAAGAACAATACGATTTGGATAGGAAAACATATCCATTAGGCCGATATGGAAAGCCCAGAGATGTTTCCAATGCCATTGCGTTTTTATTGTCGGATGCGTCTTCATGGATTACAGGTACCGCCATGGTGGTAGATGGAGGCGTTACGTTAAGATGAACTTATTAGAAATTACGCTCTAAATTAACCTTAATTACTTTATCTAGTGGCTTTTAATCGAATAGAACAAGTTGGTTTTAAAGGGGTTGCTGCTTGTGTCCCCAAAAATATTTATTACAATAAAGACTACCCCTTATTTTCAGAATCAGAATATGAAAAATTCGCAACCAATGTGGGAATTCGAGAACGAAGGGTGGTTGAGGCAGGCGTATGCACATCTGATTTGTGTTTTGAAGCTGGACAACAACTATTAAGTAAGTTAAATTGGGAAAAAAACACGGTCGATTTACTCGTTTTTGTTTCACATACTCCCGATTATAAATTACCAGCAACATCGTGTATTTTACAAGACCGACTTGGATTGTCAAATCAATGCATGACCTTAGATATCTCTTTGGGATGTTCGGGTTATACACACGGATTAAATGTGGCCTCATCGATGCTTCAAACTGGTCAATTTAAACGTGCATTGCTCTTAGTTGGAAACACTCAAACATCCTATGCATCGTACTATGATAAAAGTGTATTTCCTTTGTTCGCCGATGCAGGAACTGCAACCGCATTAGAGTTTGATCCAAGTGCTCCCAGTATGTACTTCAATATGGGAACGGATGGATCTGGTTTTAAGTCCATTATTGTGGAAGACGGCGGTTGTAGAAATCCCGTATCAGAAACGTCATTTATTCTAGAGGAATTTCCCGATGGTAATAAAAGTAGTCGGTTGCATGAACGACTCGATGGGATGGATGTTTTTACTTTTGGAATTCGGATTGCTCCACAAACCATAAAAGAATTAGTGAGTCATTTTGATTTGAATTTACAGTCAACCGATTATTTTCTTTTTCACCAAGCGAACAAGATGATGTTGGAGAAAGTAAAATCAAAATTGAAGTTGGAATCATCAAAAGTGCCAATCAACATTGACCGATTTGGAAATACATCGTGTGCTACCATTCCCTTGTTGATGGTCACTGAAATGAGAAATGCATTAGAGTCGAATTCTATGGATTTGATTTTATCGGCATTTGGAGTTGGATTGTCGTGGGGAGCGGTTAAATTGAATACCCGTGAAATTGTGGTTGTAGACTTAATTGAAATTTAACTTCGAATCTCACAATAAAAAATGATACAAAATTCGGATAAACTACTGAATAAGAGAATTTTAGTAACAGGGGGTACCGCTGGATTAGGAGCTCACTTGGCTATTGAAATTGCAAAATGTGGTGGTATTCCTATTGTTTTAGGACGAGACCAAGAGAAATTGAATTCGCTCATCCTTCAATTTGAATCGTTTAATTTAGCATTGCCTCAGTTTCATCTGTTTGATTTGACCGAATTGGATCAAATGACCGCATTTGTGGATGAATTAAATGAAGTTGATGGATTGATTCTGAGTGCCGGTGTTAACGATAAAACTACTGTTAAATTTATATCCTCCAAGAAGATCGATAAAATTTTTGATATCAATTTTACCGCTCAAGTTCAATTGATTCAGCAGCTGATAAAAAAGAAGAAATTCAAGAAGGGTGCATCAGTTTTGGGTATTTCATCTTTATCAGCTGGTTATATTTCTGCAACGAATTCTTTGTACAGTGCTTCAAAATCTGCCTTAGAGCAGTTTTTAAAGACCTTGGCAATTGAGCATGCACCCGAGATAAGAGTGAATATCATACGTCCCGGATTATTAAATTCCAAGATGGCTTCGGCGTATGATTTTTCTGAGAATATAGATGAATTTATAAATCAAGTTCCGATGAAAAGAATGGGTGAATTTTCAGACATTCATCCCTTGGCATTGATGTTGCTTTCTGATGAATCCTCGTGGATGACAGGGGCTGTAATTCCTATAGATGGTGGTACTTCCATTTAAGATTCCAAACATTTTTACTGCAAAGTAGACTGAACATTTATAAACTAGCCCCGACATTTATTAATTATACAATGGGTTTATAGATTTACCTGTCCGGTCAATAAGATTTAATTTTACAACAATAAACACAACAAACGATGGCTCAATTTTCGATAAATAATGTTTCCATAAAAGGGGTTGCATGCTGTGTACCCGATAATCGTATTGATAACACAGATAATACCATGTTCACACAAGAGGAGTTTAATCGATTCTATGAAAGTGTGGGTGTTCGGTATAGGCATGTTGCACCTAATGGTTTGACTACCAGCGATATGTGTGTAGCTGCTTCTGAAAAGTTACTGTCTGAATTGAATTGGAAGGCTTCGGAATTGGATGTAATCATTTTTGTTACACAAACACCCGATTATAGAAATCCAGCTACATCATGCATTATTCAAGACCGTTTGGGCGCTAGCAATCAATGTGTGAGTTTAGATGTTTCATTAGGTTGTAGCGGTTTTGTATATGGACTTTCTGTAATTGGTAATTTTTTAAGCAGTGGAAATTTAAAAAAGGGTTTACTTCTCGTAGGAGATACTGCTACTCAAACATCATCACCGTTGGATAAGAGCAGAGCTTTACTTTTTGGGGATGCAGGTACTGCTACTGCTGTCGAATTTAATGAAAGCGCAACACCTTGGCATTTTGATTTAGGAACTGATGGTTCTGGTTATAAAGCTATTTATACTCCGCACAGCGGATTCAGAAATAGAGTAACGCCAGAATCGTTTGAGATGGTTGACTACGGATCTGGAATTGTAAAAGCGAATGTTCATTCCTGGTTAGATGGCTTAGAGGTATTTTCGTTTGGGATATCTCGTGCTCCGAAAACGGTTAAACAGTTATGGCAGACTTTCAATATAAATAAAGACCAAGTGGATTATTATTTATTTCATCAGGCCAATAAACAGATGAATGAGAAAATCAGAAAGAAATTGGAGTTAAGTACCGAAAAGGTGCCATATAATATTGAGGATTTTGGGAACTGTAGTTCTGCATCCATTCCATTATTGATGGTGTCAGAAATCAGTGAAGATCTTAAAAACAAAGAAGTAGATTTGGTTATGTGTGGATTCGGCGTGGGATTATCGTGGGGAACATGCAATATTAGATTGAGTCAAGTTGTAGTATGTGATCTCATTCATATACCTATAAATCAAAATTAATTCAATATTAAAACAATAGAATTATTACCTTTGGAAGGTAAAATTCGTGAAAAATTCGTGTAAGAAAATAGTCATTATAGGTGGAGGTCCTGCTGGGTTAACAGCGGGACTTTCTTTTTTGCAAAAATCCAGTGATTTGGAGGTCATTATCTTAGAATCAGAGCAACAACTGGGTGGATTATCTCGAACGCATGTTTACAAAGGGAATAGGATGGATATTGGGGGACATCGGTTTTTCTCCAAGAGTGATGAAGTAATGCAATGGTGGTTGGAAATTATGCCCATTAGAGGCTTATCTGAATCAACATCCCCCGAAAAAAACGAAAAAGTTAAAATCAATTACCATGGGCAATCT
The DNA here is from genome assembly GCA_945890895.1 of Chitinophaga pinensis. GTDB lineage: Bacteria > Bacteroidota > Bacteroidia > NS11-12g > UBA955 > VMCP01. Next base: position 5,542 of record CAMDDG010000042.1, read on the forward strand.
CGTGAAGTTGACGTGAATAATTCGGATGATTCCGAGAAAGCTAAAATGTTAGTAAGGAATCGATTATCTAGAATTTATTATCTGAGGAAGTTCTTTAAATACCCCATCAATTTAAGTTGGGAAACGCTAAAAAATTTAGGCCTTGTTCGAGTAATGCGTGTAGGGGTATCGTATTTACAAGCACGTTTTTTCCCGATAAAGCCTGAGCAAAATTTAGAGGAGTTTTTCATCAATCGATTTGGTAAAGAGTTGTATTTAACTTTCTTTAAATCGTATACCGAAAAAGTTTGGGGGGTAAAATGCAGCGATATTTCAGCGGAATGGGGAGCACAAAGAATTAAAGGTCTGAGTATCACGGAAGCGATTAGACACGCACTATTTAAAAAGAAGAACGGGAATGATGTTTCCCAGAAAAATATAGAAACGAGCTTGATTGAAAAATTCTTATATCCCGAATTAGGACCGGGGCAAATGTGGGAGTTGGTTGGTCGTAAAATTGAAGAAAAAGGCGGTAGAATTCATTTGGGTTCTTCGGTAAATTCAATAGAATTGGTTGGAGGCGGTGTGAATGCTGTGGAATATTTAAATTCAGAAGGGAACGTAAGTCGAATTTCGGATGTTGATTATTTGGTGAGCAGCATGCCCATTCAAGAGTTGATACGAGATATGAAGGGAATTGAGATTCCTAATAACGTAAAAACCGTTTCAGAGGGATTAATTTACCGAGATTTCATTACGGTGGGATTATTAATTCGTAAATTCAAAAACAATATGGAATTGAAAGACAATTGGATTTACATTCAGGAGTCGGATGTTCGTGTGGGAAGGTTGCAAATATTTAATAATTGGAGTCCAGCATTGGTTGGAAACGCAGATATGTATTGGGTGGGGTTGGAGTATTTTTGTCAACAAAACGATGATCTGTGGAATAAATCCGATGAGGAAATGGTTCAATTTGCTCGAAGTGAGATGGTAAAATTGAATTTGGTAGAGGAGCAGGATGTGCTGGATGGAACGTCGTTGCGGGTACCTAAAACATATCCGGCGTATTTTGGAAGTTATGATCGATTTGGTGTAATTATGGATTTTATAGATGGCATTTCCAACTTATATCCTATAGGTAGAAATGGAATGCACCGTTATAACAATCAGGATCACAGCATGTTGACGGCTTTTAGAACGGTAGAAAGTATTTTAGATGAAACGGTGGATAAATCAAGTATTTGGTCAATAAATACGGAGATGGAATACCACGAAGAAAAATAGAGTTATAATATAAATTATCATGATTACATTAATTGCAGCCATAGGGAAAAACAGGGAATTAGGTGCTTCCAATGATTTGTTGTGGCACTTACCCGATGATTTTAAGTGGTTTGTTAAGCACACCAAGAACAAAGCTGTGGTGATGGGCAGAAACACCATGAATAGTCTTGGAAAACCATTAAAAAACCGATTGAATGTTGTACTTACTCGAACGGATTTACCATTAATTGATGGGTTTGTTAAAGCCTCCAAATGGGAAGAGGCATTACAATTGGCTCATGAATTTGGAGAGGAGATAATGATAATAGGAGGGGCTCAAATTTATAGTCAAGCCATCGATTTTGCTGATCGATTAATACTTACACTGGTGGATGCATCATTCCCGGAAGCGGATGTTTTTTTTCCTGAAGTCAACGAATCTTGGAGAGCAATTTTTAACGAATTCCATGACAAGGATGAATTCCATGCTTTTAGTTTTAACTTTGTCATTTACGAAAAATGAAAGCAGGAGTATTTGCAAAATCGTTAATTGATCCGAAACACAGACATGCAATGACTGAGTTGCTAGAGGTGTTAAAGAAACGAGGTCATGATATATATTGTACTCCATCTTTGGAAGATTTCATTCACATGAATTTAGAGGGAATCAGCCCAAGAGTATTTGATAATTTTTCAAAAGGCGATAACGAAATTGATTTTTTATGTTCGGTTGGTGGCGATGGAACTATTTTAGAAACAGTATCCATTGTACGCGATAGTGGAATACCCATTCTGGCTATCAATACGGGAAGATTGGGTTTTTTGGCAGGAATAGGTTCTTCGGAAATTAAAGAAGCCATTATAGCCATTGAAGCGGGCCAATATTTTTTAGAAGCGAGATCAATTCTTAACTTGGAAACTAGTTCCGATGTATTTGATTTTAATTACGCACTCAATGATTTCGTGATTCACAAGAAAGAAACTTCCAGTATGATCGTGGTTCATACCTATTTAAACGGTGAATTTCTGAATAGTTATTGGAGCGATGGATTAATTGTTTCCACCCCAACGGGGTCTACTGGTTATTCTTTAAGTTGTGGAGGTCCCATTATTTCACCTAAATCGGATTCGTTTGTAATTACGCCTATTGCACCGCATAATCTGAACGTTCGTCCTATTGTAATTAGTGATGATGTGGTTATTTCTTTTGAAATTGAGGGAAGAGCAAGCAGTTATTTGGCATCGTTGGATTCTCGAAGTCAAAGCATCACGAACGACGTGCATATGGCAGTGAGAAAAGCAGATTTTTACTTAAATATCATTCGTATGAATGATGAAAATTTCTTGAATACGTTGCGTAACAAACTCAATTGGGGTTACGACAAGCGAGCCGAATTTTGATATGAACTTCTTTACTAAAATTTCTTCAAAGAACTCCATTTGGGAGTTTTTCTTACATTTCATTTTCATCTATTTACTCGTAGGATATAACCTGGCAAATCTTTATACGATTAAAAGTTTTGATTATATCTCGTATCTTTTTATAGCGAATCAATTTTCATTAGGCGAATGGGATGTGCTTTTTAATACTACTTGGTCGCCATTGAATGTGGTAATCATTGGCAGTCTGAATGTTGCTATAAAAAATTTGTATGTGTCCCAAGCCGTTTTCACACTATTAATCTATGTGCTTTTTTATTGCAGAATAGTTTTAAAAGGTATGAATAGGGAGGAGAATTTTCTCGGACGAATTATTTTCTGGGGAACTTCGATTTTACTATTTTTCTCATTTATTGATTTTTTTGCTGATCCATTATTTGTATGGATTCTTTCGGAATTGTTAATTTTATTAAGGGATAAGTATCGAAATTCACCGAACTTTTCCAAGAATTGGTTGATTTGGATATGGTGGTTTTTATTGACTTTGTCGAAAGGTATGGGATTGTATTTGGCCATACTTTATTTAGGAATTGAATTCATTCATTTCGTCTTTACCCAATTTTCACAATCTTCCCAATGGAGGGATCTAGTTTTTCGATTTGCAAAAGAATTCCGATGGGCAGCTATTTATTTCTTGGTGGTCATTTCCTATTTTGCGGTGAGTTCTGCAGTTAATACAATTCCATTTAATTTGGGATTGACGGGGAAGTTTAATATGTCATTAATTCAAGATAAAAATGCACCTAATACGGTACATTTCAATCAAGAAGATAATTGGAAACTCATTTCAAAAAATTATTTAGGTAAAATGAAATCCGAACATTCGGAATTTCAGGATGAAAAATACGGTAATTGGTATTGGTTGGATCCAGCAAAATCAGATTATCTTGAAGGTGTTGAATCCAAAATTTCAAAGGTTTTTTTGATTAAGTATGTAGTTGCTAATGCATATATATTGGCCAAACAGCTACCTGTATTTTTGTTTTTGGTGATTTTAGTGTTGTGGAAGTCAATCATTCGAAAGGATTTCTTATGGGTATTTGTGCTACTCGTGGTATTGAGTTCGTTTTTGATGTTTTCGGTATCGCATATTGAAAATCGATATGTAATTGTTGTTTTACTTTTTTTCTGGGTTGCTTTGAATTTCTTGGATTTGAAAGTTGATGGAATTCAGACAAAATATTTGAAATGGATTGTTGTAGTTTCCTTTTTTTCTTATTTTATTGATGGTTCTAACGTATTAAAAAATTGGAATTTAATACCCCTTGCTGCAGAACAACCGAGATACCAAAAGCAAAAGGTTCCGGTTGCTAAATACAATTTTACCGAAGATATGAGAATTCCAGTTGTGTTACTTAAGAATCCAAAAGTAATTCTAAATAAAGTAGTCAACCACAATTATATTGATTCAGTTAAGTTGAATCAAATTAAATCGCCACTTCCAATCTTGTTGGTGGTAGACGATCAGTATGTAATTATACCTCCTATCGCATCAGGCGAATAACCTAAATGCTTGTTGGTGGTAGGTGATCAGTATGTAATTATACCCAGTAATTGAATAAGTTTGTTTCATGGATAGGGGTCATTTTTTATTTCTGAAAACCCTTTCTAATAATGTAAAGTCCAATTATTTTTAAGCGGTATTTTGTTAAATTTGTATTAATTAGGTAAAATGATAAAGAAATTGTTGTCGGGATTGTTAGTAGGATTAGCGTGTGCTACTTCTGTTGCTCAGATTCCGAGTTTTGACGGTGTGGGTCGTTTGGATGTGGCTTCTTGGAATGTTGAATGGTTGGGAAGCTCTAGCAATGGTCCATCCAACGAAGCAACCCAAATGAATAATGTTACTAAGCTGATTAATGATACAAAGATCGATGTTATTGGGTTGTGTGAAGTGAGTTCCGCATCAGCTTGGTCTGAATTGTTGAGTAAATGTCCTCAATATTCGGGTAGTATTTCTACTTGGGATCAGACTCAAAAAACAGCTGTGTTATTCAAGAAATCGGAATTTAAATTAGCGTACAGCAAGCACATTCTATCTGATTATAGCTATGATTTTGCCAGTGGCAGATTGCCCTTAGAGGTTGGATTAGTTCCATTAAACAATAAATATGCATTTGATACTTTGAGAATTTGGGTACTTCATTTGAAGGCGAACACTGGGTCTTCTTCTCAAAAAGTTGAAGCTTACAATCGCAGATACAGCGCAAGTATGGTATTAAAATCGTATATCCAAAAACTGGGAACGGAGAAGGCCGGATTGATTTTGGGGGATTGGAACGATGATTTTGATGTTAGTATTTTGAGTGGTTATGCAACTCCATTTGCAAATTGGACAAAAGACACTCAGTTTTTGGTATCCACATTGTCTTTATCAAAAGCCAAGCAGAAATCTACGGTGAGTTACACCGAGATGATAGATCATATAGTAGCATTACCCGCATTGAAACCTCATTGTATGGGGGATTCTGTTTTGGTAATTAACCCAAGTTCTTGGATTTCTAGTTATGGCAGTACAACCAGTGATCACTATCCGGTGTTTGCCCGTTTCCATGTTGAAAAGAATTTTAACTATGTTGAATCGATTGAGAATGTAGAAAGAAAAGTATTCTGCAACGATAAAGGGTTGATCTGTTTAAACGGGTTTGATCTAAGTAAAATTGAGCGAATGGAACAATACGATTTGAAAGGAAAATTGATTAAATCTGCGTCTGGTAGCTTTGATCAATTTGAAATGGATCAATCTTTTGTGGTGCTTAAAATTTATTTGGATGGTAATGTGTACACATATAAACTGTTGAAATAAATTGCTTATAAAATGGTAACGAAAATTGTAAATAATGATTAATATGAAACTTATGAAACTTCAGATTTTTACTTTGGTAGTAATAGCTTTTGGTAAAGTGGGTTTTGCGCAAACCAATATGACAGCACCATCGAATGTGAAAGCTGAATTACCGGTAAGTAGTCGGCCTAATATCCCCAAAGAGCAAAAAATAAGATACTTATTTCAGCTTTCCGATCCTAAAGGTCAATTTAAATCGGTTCGAATTAAAGGAACTTTTAATAACTGGAATGCTGCATCTTTTGAATTGAAGAATCCAAGAACGGTGGCAACAGATCTTCAAAGTGAGTTTGCATGGAAAGGAACTTGGGAATTGGGTCGTGGAGTGCATCAGTATGTATTTGTGGTGGATGGAAAAGAAATGCGAGATCCGAATAATCCAGATAGTGTTAGCAATGGGATGGGAGGGTTTAATTCAGTTATACGAAATGTTGTTGAGGATATAAAAATACAAACTCTTTTTGATGAAAGTCAGTTGGTGGATGTTGAAAACAAGAAGCTTGTATTTTTAAAAAATGGACAAATTGTTAGCACCAAATCGGTGCCCAAGGTATTGGAACTGACTCAGTTGAATTCGGTGGTTTGTTTGATTGAATATAGTCAACCTGGCAGTTTAACTGCTTATGCTGAATTCAAAGGTAGAAAGCAAAGTTGCACCCTTTTGACTGGAGCCGCTATGTCCGATTTTTTGCGATTTCACAATTATACCTTAGAGAATAAGGGAATTAATGCGGCAGGATTGAACCATAATAGTGGATTGATCAACCCAAATGCAACTTCAAACAATCAAGATTCTAAAGTATTGGCTCCAATTCAACAAGCATTGCTCGTCATTAATTTAGAACGTTTTGGGAAATTCAAACAACAAGTTCTTGATTACAGTATTTCTACTACAGGAGATTTGGTGGCCTTTGTTTACAATTCTAAAACTAAGAGTGATGAGATTTTGATACCCATAAATAATGGAATCATCGAACGCAGCATTAGAGAGCATTACGACAAAAAAGATCCGCGGACAATGGTAATTTATAATCCGATGATTGATCGTTTTAACGACGGTAATCCATCGAATAATAGGCCACTATTGTCGGATTCTGTATTGCAACGAGTAGATTATCATGGTGGCGATATAAAGGGATTAACCAAGAAAATCAAAGAGGGGTATTTTCGAAAATTGGGAATTAATACAATATGGATTTCTCCGGTGGTACTAAATCCTCAGGATGCTTGGGGGCAATGGAATCAACCAAGAACAAAATTCAGTGGTTACCACGGGTATTGGCCTATTTCATCAACACAAACAGATCCTCGATTTTGTACTCCAGCAGAATTAAAAGAATTCATTGATGTTGCTCACAAAAATAATATTCGGGTATTAATGGATTATGTTGCACATCATATTCATCAAAATCACCCGCTTTACAAACAACATCCCGATTGGTTTACTTCTTTGTATTTGCCGGATGGTACGAAAAATACGGAAAAATGGGATGAACATCGATTAACAACTTGGTTTGATGACTTTTTACCTACATTCGATTTTTCTAAACCTGAAGTAGTTGAAGCCATGAGCGACAGTGCCTTATTTTGGTTGAGAAATTACGAAATTGATGGATTTCGTCATGATGCTACCAAACACATACCCAACGAGTTTTGGATTGCATTAACTAAAAAAATCAAAAAAGAATTTGTTCCCCAAGGTCGAAATATCTATCAAATTGGTGAAACCTACGGTAGCCCTGAATTGATTGCTTCGTATTTAGGTCCTCAATTACTGGATGCTCAATTTGATTTCAATTTGTACGATGCGGCTGTAGCAGTATTTAAATCGGATAATGCAAATTTTAATCCATTAGCAGAGACTTTAAACGAAAGTAAGCGCTGGTATGGAAATCACCATACCATGGGAAACATCACCGGAAATCAGGATCGTCCACGGTTTATTTCGTTGGCAGATGGTTCTATTTCTGAAAGTGAGAGTCCCAAACAAGCTGGGTGGGATAGAGACATACAGGTAAAATCCGAAGAGGCGTATAAAAAACTGCAAAATTTAGCGGCATTTATGAGCTTTATACCGGGAGTTCCGGTAATTTATTATGGGGATGAAATCGGAATGCCCGGAGCAAATGATCCAGATAGTCGCAGAGATATGCGGTTCGATTATACTCTTGAAGGTAAACCGGCATTAACATCCCCCGAAATGCAAACGAGAAACACCATCAGCCAATTAACGAGTCTAAGAACAAATTCTATGGCATTAACCTTTGGGGATTGTGTAATTGAAGTAGCTGAAACCAACAAAATGATATTAAAGCGTCGATATTTCGATGAGGAATGGTACTTTGTTTCAATGAATGGTACCCAAAATGAAGTCGAAGCAGTATGTACGAGTTTGGGCGTAAATTCCATTCCAGGATCTAATAGTACTCAAGAAATAATCGCACCGAAATCGGCAGATAGAACACCTACAATTGTTTACATGAATTCGTTGAAATCGGGTAATTTCACTGCGATAATTCAGGTAAAAAAGTAACGTATTACTTCCTCTTGTTTATATTATTCTGGTCGATATCCACGTCGATTTCTATACCAAAGTCACGAGGATCATTAGCAAATCGAACGGTGGTTCGTCGATTTTGACGGTGTTGATATTCTTCACACTTAACATGCGGAACGCCTTCAATGTAAGTAAGTTCATTGGGTTCGTATTCCAAATAAAGCGTTTCTGAAACGTTGCCATCGTCATCGAGGTCGAGCAGCATTTTCTTGGTTTTTCCGGGGATGTATGGGGTGTATGAAGTGGCACTGTTTTCTTCACAAGCACATTCGTTAATGGTTTGATGTTCACCATAACCTACCGCAACTATTCGTTTGGGGTCAATTTTACAAACCCGAATTAGATAATCAACCGCTGAATCAGCACGGCGTTTTGATAAACGTTCGTTATAGTCGTAGGGCATACGGCAATCGGTATGTGAACCTAATTCAACAATAAGTTTGGGGTATTTATTTAGGATTCTCACGGCGAAACTATCTAAAACCCGCTGTGCATCTGGACGTATAATGGCTTTATCCAAATCATAAAAAATAGGAAGTGCGTAAGCTTTTAGTGTAGCTTCATCGATTTTGAAATTGTTGATGTCGGTGTATTGGTATCTGAATTCTTCAACTTGCTCTCGAATGTGGCCTTTACCTCCTTTTCTTAAACGCTCGTAATATTTAGATTGACTTGCGTTGGTGTTATTTTTATCAACTTCTAGATCAATTTTAATACCAAATTTTGCAGGATCTTGAGTGAACCGAACGGTGGTTCTTCGATTTTGACGATGCTGAAACTCTTCGCATTTTACAAATGGTTCATTATCGAAGTAAACTATTTCACTGGGTTTATAGTCTTGGTAAATGGTTCCAATTACGTTTCCTTCATCGTCTAAATCTACCAGCATTTTTCGAGTTCTACCTTCAATATATGGGGTATATTCAACGGCGAGTGCATCTTCACAGTGACATTCGTTCAGTAGATTTTCTTCACCATAGCCCTTAGCAATAATTCTGTTTGAGCCAATTTTCCATACCCGTTTAAGATATGCAACCGCTGAATCTGCACGACGTTTAGAAAGTCGCTCATTGTAGTCATAAGGCATACGACAGTCGGTATGAGAACCTAATTCGCAAACGAGGAATGGGTATTTTAGCAGTATTTTTACAGCAAATGTATCGAGTACTCGTTGAGCATCAGGACGGATAACTGCTTTATCGAGATCATAGAAAATAGGAAGGGTATAAATTTCGGAATATGCTTTTTCGATTTCAAATTGGTCAATATCAATGCCTTTAGCCATAACTCCTTCATCCATTTCCGGTTCGATGATTAGCGGAGTATACGGTTTGTCAATGCAAATATTGTAAAAGCTGGTATCAATTCTTAATGTGGTTCGAACACTTTGTTTGTGCTGTTTATCGTTGCACGCCACAAAAGGGTTGCCATCAATTACTCGAATTTCTCTTGGAGAATATTCGGTTAAATAGGTTCGAGCAGCATTGCCTCGGGCGTCGAATTCTGTTTCTAATTTTTGTGTGAGCCCAGCGATGTGAGGAGTGTAAGCATTGATTTCGGTACCTTCACAATTGCAGCTGTTTATTAAATAATTTTCACCATAACCTTTGGCGACAATCCGGTTCGAATCAATTTTGTGGGCATTGAACAGGTACATTCGAATTTCTTCAGCTCGTTTTTGAGAAACTTGATCGTTGTAGGATTTGCTTTGTCTACAATCGGTATGAGTACCTATTTCCAATACAAATTGAGAATTGGGTATTAAGAAATTCTTGGCGAATGAATCGAGAACTAATTTAGTTTTATCGTTTAGGAAGGTATTGGATCGATCAAAGGTTAAAGGTAAATCGAAAATACCTTGAGTAGCCGTTTGGTTGGTTAGTTGATAATAGGATAGCGAACCCAATTCAAAATGGTCTCTACAATTTTTTGGTTGAGGCACTAAAGTATCCAAAGGTCGGTCGCACGTATCTTTAATTCGAGCAAAATGACGAAGTTTTCGCTTGAATCGTAGGGTTATTCGGTTGTTTTGACGTTTTTGGAAATCATCGCATTTGATATAAAGTTTCCCTCCAAAGGTATCGATTTCAGTGGATTCATATTCGGTATACATATTACCGATGAATTGGCCCATTCGATTAAAGTTAGGTGTTTGCTTGAGCGTTACACCGGGGTAGTAGGGCGTGAAACCAACAACATCCCCACCTTCGCAGTTACAATGATTTATGGGAGTAAACTCACCGTAACCTTTGGCAATCATTCTTGAAGTATCAAGCCCATATTCAACATTCATAAAACGGGCAATAGAATCGGCACGTCTTTGGGTTAATTGTAAGTTGAACAAAGAGCGTCCATCGCATTCGGTATGAGAGCCTATTTCTACAATTAAGTCGGTTCTTTGGCTCAAAATCCCAACCAGGTAATACTTAAGTTTCTCCTTAATGTCCGTGTTTAGCATGACTTGATCTTTTTCGTAAGCCACGGGAAGGTAGAACGTAGTATTGGTAGCGCGCTCATCGTTAAATGAGTCAATGGGCAATGGATTAGCACAAATAGGTTGACTAAGTTTGGGGTCGATATATATGGTGTCAACAATATATTCTACCGTTGAATCACGTCGTTCCCATTCTAAAACACAGGGTCTACTTCGATCGATATTGTTGTATTTACCGTCTCCATTACGATCTTTTTTTACAAGAGGTATTTCGTAATAGATTTGGAAAGTGGGTCCGAGGGTAAACGAATAGCCCAATTCCCATTGAATGGGTCTGGAACGTGCTATATAACCGATTCCCATTTCTTTTCTCAACCCATTGAGTGGATTTACGGTATTTTGTGGACGTATTAAACCTTTTTCAAAAATTCCAACGCCGGCCCAAACTCGAAACAAGCAACTCAATTGATAGTTGATACCAACGGCATCTCTACCGTAAGAATTGTAAGGATTTACTTCCCACATTCCATAAGCACCAAAATTTTTGAAAATATTGGTTACACCAACTTTTAACCTCAACTGGGAAAATGAGTAATAGGGTGAAAATGGAGTAACACCAGCGCCAATGATCAACTGCTGTGATTGGATGGGCTTTTGTGCAACCATCAGGATTACGAGAATCCAAAGCATTTTAAGTTTTGACAAGCGCATGAATTTAAGATTATGAGATAAGTAAGGAAAGTACTTAAAACAACAGACAAATTTAAACCAAATTCACCAAAATAGATACTTTCAATTAGCGCAGTGGATGATAACCTGAAAAAAACCAATGATTATTACAAAATATTACAAAACATACTTTCGTCGAATCTTTTATTTGGTTTGAGAACAATAATCGAAATTTGCAGTTCTTTTATTATAAGTTCACATTAACATGTTCAAAAGCAAAATCATCGGTTTCTCATTTTTCTTTTTACTTTTCGTTTTAATTGATATCTACTGTTGGCAAGGGGTAAAATTGCTAATTAAAAATTTTAGTCCGGGAATTCGCAAATTTGTTGCATGGATTTATTGGGGATATTCGGTTGGGATGGTTGTATTTTTTACCGCCGTTCGATTGACTCAAGCTCCTGTTTCTAGTATCACTATGCGATTTATTGGTGCACTTGCTTTTGCCGTTATTATGGTGAAACTCATTTGGGTATTATTTCTTTTAGTTGATGATATACAGCGATTTATTCAGTGGTTATTTAGTGATATTAAGTTAAGTTGGACTAAAAATACCCCGGGATTTGAGCCTGCAGCCAATGGGGGTATTTCCCGATCGAAATTTTTAAACTGGTTGGGTTTGGGAATTGGAATGGCCTTCTTGGGTAATGCAATATGGGGTGTAGTTAAAGGTGCTCATAATTATATAGTGCGGAAAAGAACCTTGAAAATTGATGGCTTGCCAGATGCATTTAATGGATTTAAAATTGTGCAGATTTCTGACGTTCATTGCGGTAGTTTTTGGGATCGAGAAGCAGTACAAAAAGGAATAGAATTGATAAATGAGCAAAATGCCGATGTCGTTTTCTTTACAGGCGATTTGGTTAATGATACTTCAAAAGAAGCGGAATCGTGGACCGATGTTTTTGGTAAAATTAAAGCCAAAAATGGTGTTTTTTCAATTTTGGGAAACCACGATTACGGCGATTATGTAATTTGGGATTCCTTGGAATCCAAACATCAGAATATGCTCCAAATGTATGAACACCACAAGAAAATGGGTTGGGATTTACTTCTAGATGAAAATAGAATTCTTGAACGGGGCGGTGAAAAAATAGCTATCGTTGGAGTTGAAAATTGGAGTGCTAAGGGACGTTTTCCTAAATATGGAGATCTTAAAAAAGCGTTAAAGGGTACGGAAGAAATCCCAATCAAATTACTGTTATCGCACGATCCATCCCATTGGAGAGAACAAGTTTTGGAGTTTCAGCCAGAAATTAGAGCTACATTTAGTGGACATACACACGGAATGCAGTTCGGTGTGGACACGAAGTTTTATCGTTGGAGTCCTGCAAAATACATCTATAAAGAATGGATGGATTTATACAAAGAAGGCAAGCAATATTTATATGTAAACCGCGGATTTGGCTATTTGGGTTATCCAGGAAGAATGGGAATTTTCCCAGAAATCACGGTGGTTACGTTAAGAAAAAAATAAAGCATTAATATAAAAAAAGGCTGTAAAAGAAATTTACAGCCTTTTTTTATAATTGATTTTTATTGCTTACAATCAAAAATTACTGGATTAAATTTTTGGCTTTAGAAATAAACCTTTCTAAAGCAGCTCCGTTTAACATGTTCTTTTCTAACAATGCTAAATCAATGCAATATTGAACCGTATCTGTTCTTAAATCATCTGTTTGAGTCAGGATTTTAGACGCCAATGGGTGGTTGGAATTGATGATAAGTGTGTGCTTTTTTAAGCCCATGTCTCCAAATGGCATGCCTTGTCCCATTTTTGCATATTCTTCCATTCTTCGTTCCCATTCATTTTTATGAATGCTAATAAACTCTTGTTGAGGAGGTAAGGATTCTATCTTAACGTCGAATGCCACCTCGTTAACCAAGGTTTTAACTGCATTTTCAACGGTTTCTTGATCTTCTTTGCTTAGAGCAGATTCAATGGTTTCATCCTTTTCGATTAGCTGATTAACAGGAGCACTATCTACCCCTTTAAATTTAACTTTTTCAAATTTGGATTCTGCAAATCCGGCAAAATGCACATCCAAGGGTCCATTCAATTGAATCACTTGATAGCCTGCATCTGTAACGGATTTAATGCTCATATGTTGAGCTTGCGAATCGGTTGTGTATAAAACCACCGTTTCACCATTTTTATCGGTTTGATTTACTTTACAGATATCGATCCATTCTTGAATGGTATGTAATTTATTTTCGGTAGTTTTTACCATACAGAAATCCTTGGTTCGCTCTGCAAATTTGTCGTCTGACAACATTCCATATTTAACAATTAAGTCCAAGTATTCCCATTTACTTTCAAAATCTTCCCGATTCGCATTGAAAAGTTCTTGCAATTTATCGCTTACTTTCTTTGAAATATGAGCGGTAATTTTCTTTACATTGCTATCGCTTTGTAACGCACTTCTGGAAACGTTTAATGGAATATCAGGAGAATCAACAACACCTTGTAACAGCACCAAGAATTCAGGTAGAACATCTTTTACATCCTCAGTAACAAAAACTTGATTGCTGTATAGTTGAACGCGATCCTTTCGATTATCTATGGCGTGATTGATCTTAGGGAAGAACAATACACCGGTTAAATTGAACGGGTAGTCTGTGTTAATGTGAATGTGAAATAAAGGAGCTTCCTGCATGGGATACAATTCTTCAAAGAATTTCTTGTAATCCTCATCGTTTAATTCTGCCGGCTTTTTGGTCCAAATAGGTTGAGTGTTATTAATTACCTCACCGTCAAATTCAACGGGAATGGGAAGGAATCGGCAATATTTTCGTAGTAATTCGCGGATTTTCCACTTACTTAAATAGGTTTCAGAATCTTCATCGGTTAAGTGCAAAACAATATCAGTTCCTCGATGATCGCGATTGCCTTTTTGTATAGTATAAGAAGTGGTTCCATCGCAATTCCATTCAGCCGCTTCAGTATCTTTTTGGAACGACTTTGAAATAATGGTTACGTTTTTGGCAACCATAAAGGCAGAATAAAAACCCAAACCAAAGTGACCGATCATTTGCTCCGGTTCTTTATCTTTCCATTTTTCAACGAATTCTGTTGCACCAGAAAATGCTAATTGTGTAATGTACTTTTCAATTTCATCTTCGGTCATACCTACACCTGAATCGGAAATGGTGATGGTTTTTTCATTTTCATCGATACTAACCACTACCTTAAGTTCACCCAGTTCTTCCGAGTATTCTCCAATTCGTGAAAGCGTTTGAATTTTTTTGGTTGCATCCACGGCATTGCTCACCAATTCCCTCAAGAAAATTTCTTGATCCGTGTACAAGAACTTCTTAATGATGGGGAAAATATTTTCAGATTGAACAGAAATTTGACCTTGTTTCATGATTTGGGAATAGTCAAAGACTGTTCCAATGCTATGAATATGAAAATCTGTCAGATTCTGAGCGCAAGAAGATGATAGAGATTACTTAAGTTGGCATATTTTGTTGGATTTTTGAGGGATGTAAAACGGTTTGAACTGAAATTCTGTCAGCAAGAAAGCATTTTAATTAATTTTGTGAAAATGAGCTGGAATAAGAATACAGGAGAATCGCAAGAAAAGTTGCCCAAGCGACTGGACATCCCAACCGCTCGAAAAAAATTAGAAAAATACTGCGCATATCAAGAACGGAGCCAAAAGCAAGTTGTAGAAAAGTGTCGGGATTATGGCTTAAATA
>CAMDDG010000043.1 GCA_945890895.1 Chitinophaga pinensis
ATACCGCAAAAATAGAAATCCCTCACATGGGCTTCATTCCGCTTCGGCTACGCCTTCGCTTCATTACGCCCATGTGAATAATACAAAAAACAACAATAAATAAATGAAATTGTCTATTTTTGATATGTACTCAAACGGGGGAGCTTACAGAATGATTTACCAATAGCATTTAGAATACCTTGTATTGAACTAAAAAGGTTATCAATGGGCAGTTGAATTTCTTTTTCATTTGTCTGTTTGTTAAGCCAGTAATTTTAAGCTTCCCAAACAGTTTCGTATACCTCGTTAATTTGAATGTCCTCAGGAGTCCAAGATGTAATGTGTCTAAATTTCATTTTGTTCTTTGTGTCGTTAATGTTTATTTGTACCGCACTATTACCGCTAACTTGTTTATATGCCTACTTCTTCAATTTGTTAAACGTTAGTTTTACGCATAACACAATATAGCATAACAAAACTATACATTAACTCTCTAAATAAATAGCAGTAATTATACCCCATTTTTGGGTAAAGTTTCTGAATGACAGATTATTTAATTTATGAGAGGTGTACTATTCCTCACCATCCTCATTCATAATATAAACTCTTTGGAGCATCGATCGAATATCTTCCTGGTAGCTTCTAATTTTAGGTGAATCAGGAATGTGCATCAATCCCTTTACCTGGTTGATGGCAAAGTAATTTCGTTTTTGGATACGAGTGGGAGTGAGCTTACCTGTTTTGATATAATTATCCATGGTTCTGCGACTAACACGAAGCATCGCCATCACATCATAAGTGTCAACCCATTTGGTTGTAAAATCATCGACTGGATTTTTTAGGCTATCCATTTCAGACTTCAAATTTATAATCATGGATTTCATTTCCATGAACTGCTCAATGAGCATTTCGTTGGTGATTTTTATTGTAGTATTTGCTTCCATAGACGACTAAATTAAAATCATTTTTTCGAAAGAAAAAGGGGCTGGACAATTTGATACACTTTGAGACTGACGTATAGATTTATATAGACTGTTATAGACAAAAAAGGAGAAATTATTTATTTCTAAACTGGTTGTAATATTCTTCGGCATCCATTTTATTGTCAAATATGCGGCTACAATAGCCAGCTATCAATGCACAAGTTATTGAGGTGAATCTTTCAATTATTGCGTGTGGTCCGAAAAGATTGAAATGACTTTTTACTTCCACAATTTCTTCTTGAGATTTTCCAGTGCAAACCATTTTTAAAAGTATTTGGTGTAATTCTTTTAACTTATTTTCATCAATATTTGCAAGTAATTCATGGGATAGTTTATTCCTTATTTCATTCAATATTCTTATACCTTTTACACATTCATTTTTTTGAAAAATTACTAAATCTTGAACTAGATTTAATTTCTGATTAAAAGAAATTCTGCTTTTTTCCCAATTGAAGCTTTTGGGAGTTGAGAGTTCAATTAAATTGTTTAAATAGTGCTCAATGCTTAAATGACAAACAAGTACTCTTCCAATTGCCTCAAAGTCAAGGCCAGTCACCTTTTCCCAAATGGGTCCATTTTCTCTAAAGTTTTTCCCAAATCTTGGTGGTATGCCATCATCTTCCTCGAAAAATGCATGAAATAATTTGAAATCTTTCAAAAGTTCCTCCTGTTTATCGGGATTGGCTTTGATCTCAATAATAATTTTTTCTAGTTCCTCTTTATTAATTATCATATCTGAATTATATTTCGTTCACTTGGATTTAGGTTATTTCCCAATGTTCATTTGTTTAAATATTCACTGTTCATCGGGGTGTATTTTGAATAGATGATGTGAAGTAAAAAACAGAAAATATTTACAACAAAAAACAAGTATGAAAAATTTATTTTATCTTAATTTTTTGTCGTTCTTTATTGTTGCTGACTTGTAACGCAACAAAGTTGAAATCTGATGAGTAGTTGCTCATTTGTTGCTCGAATTACTTCTGAAAAGTCGCTACAGTCAAGGGTTTTAGCGTTTTTAGGCCAACTGTCAATTTTCGTTATTTGGTCTTTTCACCGAATTTCTTCCAGCCAGAATTTTAGGTCTGCTTACAGTTTGAACAGAGGAATTTATGTCTGTTACACAATTACTCATTCTTGATAAAATTACCTCTAAATACTTTTTTGTCTTTGATGATAAATAAATGATACAGTCCATTTGGAAGGTTGGATAGATTAATCTGATTATCAAAAGGTGCATCAACAATAAGATGACCAAGCGAATTATAAATTAAAACATTTCCTGTTGAAATATGGTTAAATTGTAAAGTGTTGCTTACGGGATTAGGAAAAATCACTATATTCTGAATACTAATTTTATCAATGAACAAACTTCTTATGGTGTCTATTAAATTAATTATTTCCATTTCATCGCAGTAGTTTATAATATTCCAATGGCTAAAAGATTCATTTGCAGAATATACAGCCACTTTTTCCTTGCTACACACAGAAATAAGTTCTTGCCAAAATGGTGAATTACGCCTAATAAGTTTAAAAGGTAGTAGACCAAACTTAGAACCTATGCCTTGCGTAGCAAAAAATGATGTTACATTGTAATATTCTGAAGGAGCTCCCGTTAGAATCGTATAAAATTGTGTCTTTCTCAATTCATTGTCTTGAAACTTAATATTTCTAACACTATCAATCAACAATTCAATGTTAAGGCCACTTGCGGAATGATTAATTTTGAAAGTATCACCGGCATTCAAACTAAAATCATAAATAATTAAATTGTCAACTTTAAAAGAATCACCGTTTTCACTATACAATGTACCTGTAAAAAATACTGTATCGTTTTTCTCTTTTAAGTAATATACACAAGATTGCTGTTTCCAATCTTTCGAGTTGTAAGAAATTGAATAAAATTTTTCTTGGACATTTCCAGAATCTAAATGTACGATTTCTTTGGAATAGGTAGCAAAACTCAAACCTTGTGAAAGTGAAGGGGCATCGCAGTAGGTGTAATACGTGCTGCTATCTAAAAAGCAGATTTGTGCTTTTATGTTGTTAATAACCAGAAATATACTAATGCTGAATAATAATTTTATGAGTTTCACGATGATAATATTTTTTATTGTTTAATTGAATGAAAAAGGTTTCGTTGGGTAAATTGGTTGTAGAAATTTGTTTCATTGTTTCTTGGTTCTTATAATCTCTAGTTTAAAACGGTGCGATTTTTTGGGAAGAGGTCATTCATTGAAATCTTGTAGTTGATTGTGGGTAAGAATGGGAATGCTGTAAAGTAGTGACTTTTGTAACCTCTCTCTATATAATCATAAACAAACATCATGCTGTATACATTTTGATGAACGTAGATATTGTAAATGTACAACCCGAATGATTGAGTAAATCGTTTTGATCTTAATGGCTTGAACTGATATCCCAAATCCATTCGATGATAAAGTGGAAGCCTGAAACTGTTTCGTTTTGAGTAAACAGGAGTCCCTACACCACTGAAAAACGCTAAAAATAAAGGTCTTGTAATTGGCCTACCGCTTTGTAAATCAAAATTCATAACCCATTTACCTTTACTCATATTTTGACTCAAAGTGATATGTAAAATCTGAGGTCGATCCCAATTTGGCGAATACCAAGAGCCTCCTTCTATGAAATCATTTTTCACTTTAGTTTGATTCAAAGTGTATGAAATAAACAGTTCCATATTTTTACCTATTTTGCCACTCATTATGGATTCAATTCCAACCGATCTTCCAATCCCCGACTGAATATTAGAATTGAAATAAAAGTCATTCGAATACAACTCAACAAAGTCCATAATTCCATTCATTCGACGGTAATAAACATTGCTTTTTAAATTTACTCTAGATGTTTTCCAATTAATTCCAAATAAACCTTCTTGCGTAAGGCTAGGAAGAATGGACTCATTGGAATAGAATGTATAATCTTGTGAAGAGCTCAGTAAATTAGCACTTAACACGTGTTTGAAATTTAGAAATGTATTGAAATTAGAATACAGATTGAATTTATTGTTGAGCAAATATTTTGCACCCAAACGATACTCTGGATAAATAACGGATGCTCCATTTTTCCAATAAGTGTTTCTTCCATTAGCATCTATTGACCATCTATCTGATTGAAAATGAATATCCCAAAAACCAGATAAGTAGGTAAGTTGCTGAACTCCTATGATGCTGTCATTAAATTCTTTTGTTTTGTTTACCAGATTAGAACGACTCCATTCAATTCCCAAACGATGGATGGTTCTAAATCTAGTTGTAGTTAAAACCGATTTGAAATTTTCTTCCGATTGCTTACTATCCATAGATAAAAACTCATAACTTTCCGAGTTAAATGAATTCTTAAAGGAATTGGTGAAAAACGAATTCGTCCATTTGAAATCCTCTGAGATTTTATACTCATGTCGAATGCTTATACTCTGAAAATGGTATTTGTTAGAATCTTTGAAATCAATAAGTCCATCGAATTCAATAGGCGATCGATTATCGGATATCTGAATGAGAGATGCATTCAGTGAATTTTTTGAATTTATCGACCAATGTAATTGCGAAAAATGATCCAGAAAATCAGAAAATACAGGTATTAGATTGTTGTTATATACAGAAGATAGTATTGATTTCCTGAGACTTGTACTAAAAACTAACTTTCGTTTTACTATGGGTACTGACATAAAAATATCCGATGAAATCAAATTAAAATTCAAATCGACTTTTAATTTTTCCAATTCATGTGACCTTCCCGAAAATTTAAAATAGGAAGCACCTCTATTTCCATAAAATCCAGATACGGTGGAGTTAAAATAATCCATACTACCCACGGTATTGGTATTGAAAACACTGAGTAATCCAAAACTATGACTCAAATTCGGAATGGGTACATCATTCCAATAAATACTAGTCGAATGAGCGGTTCCACCTCTTACATACAATCCAGAGTTCATCTCTTGACTGTTGCTTATCCCCGGTAGAAACTTCAACAATTGAATTGGATCGGATAGAGAGTTAGGAAGTATTAAACTGGATAGTTGTTTTTCGCTGAAGCTTAAATGTTCGTCAGTAAGTGTTATTAAATTTGATTCGCTTCGAATATGTACGGTGTCAATTCCTTCAATTTTATTTTTATCGGGGGATGATGGAATACTACTCGAATCCATTTGTGCAATTGAAAAGAATGAACGAAGTCCCCAAAAAATGAACCAAATCAACTTCTTCATTGAATATCAATATTAACATGGTCATTTTTTAGCTGATAATCAAAAAAAGAACTCTCATAGTTCCGTTCTTGATTTTTCAATTTATCAAAATAATAAACCAAAACACTCACATTGTATGAAGGTTCTTTATTCGCGCAAGGTTTACCTGAAAATCGATTATAGGCGCTTGCTAAATAATCCTCAAAAAACAGGGTATCTGACGGATTTTCAAATTGATAATTTTGAATTGCACCAATTAAATTCTTTTTATCGTCCCAAATACGAATGACCACATTTTTTAATTGGATTTTTTGAGTGTCTAAAGCTTGACCTTTATACAAAAGTTCATAAGTTACTGGATTTTCTTTTGGAAGGATTTTATCTATCCGAACATCATAAGGGCACATGGAAAACACATGACCAAAATTATTATTATTTGAATATTCAAACGGAGTGGATTGCCCCATATATAGTGGATTTTTCGCCTGATTGGCATTGTTTTTTAATTGTTTGAGAATATTAAAATCAGAACTTGACATCTGAAAAACAATTAAATTTTCGGGCA
This sequence comes from Chitinophaga pinensis, assembly GCA_945890895.1. Taxonomy (GTDB): domain Bacteria; phylum Bacteroidota; class Bacteroidia; order NS11-12g; family UBA955; genus VMCP01. Next base: position 5,738 of record CAMDDG010000043.1, read on the forward strand.
TGAATTTGCTCATTTTATTCTGGTAGAGACCTGACCAATTAAACGGTTTTAAACAAGAGTAATACTCTGACTGATGTAAATCTGTTGGGTTGATTCTTGGAGGCCAAAGAATAAGTTCATCGTTATCATTAAAGTACAATTCTTTTTCAATTTCACCCGTTAAATACAAGCCTGGTATTCTTATAATTTTAATAAGGTCATTGGGGTCTCCATTGAATTCAGGGAAAAAATTCCAATCCAAATAAAAAGCGTCACCATTAGGGTTGTAAAGTCCAGTTATTCGAATGTGGTTTTGATCTATGGTTACGTTTTTCTGGTTCAATTCTTCCATGACTTGAGGTAGCGATTCTTCCATAGAATGCCATTGTTCTTCTGCATTCCTCTTCCATCGAATCGTGTATTTAACCCCTGACGTACATACAATTTCTTTGAACCTGCCTTCGATCATTTTTTCCGTTTGCCCTGAGGATGTGGAAATTTCAACGGTGAAATGATCAAAGGGTTCAACAATTTCTCTACCCTTTAAATTGGATTGAAACAGAATAGCTACAGGCGGTCTATCATGAATTAATGCCACTCTGAGGAAATAATAAGTGTCAAAAGGTACATCTGCACTTCGAGTGCAATTCCATTGATGAATCACCAGCAGCAATATCCAAAAGGTTCGCATTGAGGAGTAGGTGTTTTTTTTGATTCTGACCTCTTAATTACTTTTAGTCAAATGAATCCGTTCCTTTACTTAAATCTGTTCGACGTGTATTTGAACATCAATTTAATACATTTATGTAGTAACTGCAATGTATTATTTCTATTTTTATTTTCCCCACCCACCGCACAGCTTCGCCACTTGAGTTACAAGCAAAGCCCGGCTCATCAGGAAGGGGAATGGGAATGGGATAGGGAAGGGCTATAAGGTGGTTTGCGGATGGCGGAATATTGGAAGCTGTATTTAAAATTGATAGAAACGAAATGTCCGTCTTGACCGAATGAGTCAAATCTAGAGTATAAAAATATAAAATGATATAGTGACATGTCACTATATAAGTACATAATGATCAAATTGAATTTACATCCCCCGAAATGGCGAGAAGCCCAATAAATACAAATGTTTTCAGAGAATTTGTCAACGATTTCGCGTTAACATCCCCCGAGAAAAATAGAAAAAATAAAAATTTTAAAAAGCAGAAAAATCTGCAACACTCCTAAAACAAATCTCCAAAATCGAAGCCGCCCTGAATGCGCTCTTTGCCAAGCTTCTGATGCTCCGCTAACGACCATAAAACGAATTCCTTCAAGAACAAACGGTCGCGCTCCAAAGACTCTGGTTGGTATTGCTGAATTAAGTCGTCTAGCGACTTTAACTTGCATAATGCCGACTCGTATTCGGATTGCTCGCTGTCGTCGTATAAGAAAACACCGCCTTCTGCAATCAACTCCGCCAATAATTCGTCGTAAGGGGTGGACTCCGTTTTCTTGCTTAATTTTTCGATTCGGGGGAAGTAACCCTGCATCAACGACTTTACTGCTGATCCTATAAGTTGCTGAGCCACAAAAGCAGCCCCTTCTTGCTCTCCCTCATAAACCAACTCCACCTTTCCTGTAATAGCAGGGATAATTCCCATGAAATCCGACAAACGTACCGAAGTATTCGACTCCTTATTTAACAAAGCCCGGCGTTCTGCTGTACTCACCAGGTTTTCCAACATCGATATACTCATACGCGCACTTACGCCGCTTTTGTCGTCAACGTATTCATTGTCGCGAGCCTCGAAAATGATCTGCTCCAATAAATCGCGAGCCAGTTCGGGTATGTACACACGCTCCGCCTGTTCTGGGGTGATTTGCGACTCTTGAGCCGAGATTTTACGTGCAATTTCAATGGATTCGGGATAATGGGTTAATATTTGCGATCCTATACGATCCTTCAACGGAGTAACAATACTGCCACGGTTGGTGTAATCTTCGGGATTGGCGGTGAACACAAATTGCAAATCCAAGGGCAAGCGAAGTTTAAAACCCCGGATCTGAATATCGCCTTCCTGTAAAATATTGAACAAAGCCACTTGGATGCGCGCTTGTAAATCAGGCAACTCGTTGATCACAAAAATGCAGCGATTGGAGCGGGGAATCATTCCAAAATGAATGACTCTATCATCGGCATACGACAATTTTAAATTCGATGCTTTAATGGGATCTACATCTCCAATAAGATCTGCAACGGTTACATCGGGGGTGGCTAATTTCTCGGTGAAACGATCCGAACGATGCAACCAAGAAATAGGCGTATTGTCGCCTTTTTCGTCAATTAACTCCCGTGCATAACGTGAAATGGGATGAAAGGGATCGTCGTTGATTTCAGAACCCTCCACAACAGGGATGTATTCATCCAACAGGTTGACCATCAATCGGGCAAGACGGGTTTTTGCCTGTCCTCGTAGACCCAATAAATTGATGTTATGGCGGGAAAGAATGGCTCGTTCGAGCTCAGGAATAACCGTTTTTTCGAAACCATGCACCCCGGGAAACGAATCCACACCTTTTTGAATATTGGAAATTAAGTTTTTACGTAATTCGTCTTTGATGGATTGGTAGGTATATCCTGATTTTTTCAGTTCTCCGAGTGTGGAAATCATATTATTTAAGTCGTTTTTTTCTGTTGGATTCATAATCTTGGAATATCATTTCGCCCAAACCTTTCAGTCCGGTAAAGAAGGCCTTGCCTTGATTGGCTTCGGTAAATTTATCGACAAAGCGCTGCAAGTAGGGGTCTTGTGCAATCATAAAGGTGGTAATGGGAATATGTAATTTTCGCGCTTGCGCCGCTTGTGTATAGCATTGTTCTGTGATGTATGGGTCCAATCCGTTGCTGTTCATGTAATAACGACCATCGCGTTCACGCACACAACTGGGCTTTCCATCGGTAATCATGAAAATTTGTTTATGCGTATTTTTCTTTCTTCGGAGGATGTCCATAGCGAGCTGAAGTCCAGCCACGGTATTCGTGTGAAAGGGCCCTACTTTAAGATAGGGGATGTCTTGAATGGAGATGCGCCAAGCATCGTTACCGAAAACCAAAATATCCAAAGTGTCTTTAGGATAACGCGTAGTAATGAGTTCCGCCAAGGCCATAGCTACTTTTTTGGCAGGCGTGATTCGATCTTCACCATACAAAATCATGGAGTGACTGATGTCGATCATCAAAACCGTACTCATTTGACTTTGATAATGGGAATCTTCAACTACCAAGTCGTCTTCCGTAAGTTCCAGATCGCCCAGTCCGCTGCGAATTTGTGCATTTTTGAGACTTTCGGTCATGGAGATTTTTTCTAATGAGTCTCCAAATTTATAATTCCGAAATTCCCCGGTGAGGTCTTCTCCCGAGCCAGAGGATTTGGTTTTATGATTTCCCGAACCGGATTTGTGAAGGTTTCCGAAAATGTGTTCTAGAGCTGTTTGTCGGATCGCACGTTCGGTTTTGGCGGTTATTTCGGTGGATGTCAAGCCATTGGGATCGATTTCTTCACGAATATAACCGCGTTCTTTTAGATCTTCTATAAAGTCGTCGATGGTATAATTTTCATCTGTAAGTTGATATTCTTTATCAAGTTCGCGCAGCCACGCAATGGCTTCGTCGAAGTCGCCCGAAGTATGCGTAATTAATTCCTTGAAAATATCGAAGAGTACATCAAAGGGATCGGTGCTTTTGGGTTCAAATTCTTTGAAGTAGAAGCCTTTATTTCCCGAGGAAGTAATCATGGTATAGGAACGTTAAAAGGGTGTAAAATGTTTGAGAAATGAGATAAAATGTTTGGAAAGCTGGTTTTTAAGTTTGTTAGGGGGAGGATAAAAGTGGAGTATTGGAGTTTTTTTGTGATTTTCTTTTTTTCGGGGGATGGGAGAGTGGGATGGGAATAGTCGATTTTCTCATGCTCACAAAATTTATAGACTACTTAATAATTGTTATCCACTGCGGAAAGGAAGGTTGACCTATCTTTTGTTAATTTAGCCGAACTATGAGTAATTACCATGAAATCACCCTCGAAGAGGCGTTAACTATGACGCACGCTTATCAAAATGATCCTCATTTCCGTGGAATGACTGTTGCCGGTAAAATGGATAATTCCGCGTTTCAGGAATTAATGTCTCAACCTGGTTGTGTTGCTATTCGAGCATACTTAGCCAAAAACAGCAACAACGAATTAACCATGGTATATGTGGGAGTGGATGCAACTGGAAATGACATGACGTCAGGGAAAATAATGAATAAAATGTATCGATGTCCTTCTGATTGCCCAAATAATAGTCCTTTGATGTAAAACTTTATGATATAGAGCGTAAATTACGCTGTTTTATACCATCCGAAAAGCATAAGAACTAATCTGTCCAATGGGGATATTGCCTTTAATATTTACTTGCTTTATTACAGCTTTAGGGGTGTCTTGGCTTATTCCTTCGATTAGAAAAAAGTATTTTTTCGAGAGAAAAATTACTTTGATTGATCGATGGTTTGTATTTGGTAGCATCATTTTTGAATTTCTAAATATTTTGCACTACAACAAATTGGTTCAATATGATTTTGTGCCTGTTTATTATGACTTGTTTTTCATTGGATTGCTCAATTTAATTGTCTATTTTCAACTGTTGCCCCGTTGGAGGTGGGTTGTTTTAATTACCTTTTTGATTGTTTATTCAATCTTTTCTTGGAATGGCCTTAGTTTTGTTAATTGGAATTATATCTTCTTGATCTGCGGTTTCTCTTTGTTGTTTATGGATCGACTCTTGAAAGACCAACGTCCAACGATGGACTCGTTTTCCTATTTGAATTACTCGGTTAATTATGTTCAGATATTAGTTGTAACTGTATTTTGGCAAGTTCCAGTAAATTGGTATAATTCTGAGTTTTTAAAATATTTGAATTACTACTTTTTTATATTTTATTACTTTAATTTAGCATTCATTTATGTTAAGTCCAGCAGACCAATATTTACTCGATAATTTCTATCTCTTTATACCTGCTGTATTTATCGCAACAAGTGCCTTGGTTTTTATCTATATTTCTTTGAATTATCAGATAAGAAAAATTAGACGCTTCAAACGAATTCAGTTTGAAATGGTGGAATCGGAGCGAAAAAGAATTGCCAATGATTTGCACGATTTTGTAGGTGGTCGGCTGGTTCAAGTGCGTGAAAAACTGCTCAATTCCATCCCCCAAATTACCGATAAAAAAATTGCCGAGGAAATTCAGGAGTCTATACTTCAGATCCGCACTTTTCATGATGATGTGCGTCATTTGGTTGAGTATATTTATCCGCGCGAAATGATGAAAGGCGACTGGCGGGGAAGTTTTTTGCGGATGGGAGTGGATATGTCATCGAACAAAACTCGTGTGCAAATAGAAATAGAAGAAGAACTGGAATTGCCCTTGGATACGGCGAAACATTTGTTTTTAATTGTTCAAGAGAAGATTACCAATGCCATTGCTCATGAGCAATCACCTCACATTGTTGTGGACTTGTATACCAGCGATAGAGAAGATTACGGAGTTTTGGAGTTGGTTTATGAAAGCAAAAAGCATTTGAATGAAGATTATAAAGTAAAAACGATTACGGTGAATGGAAGAGGATTGTATTCAATTGATGAACGAATTAAGTATATTCGAGGTAAGATTAAAAAATACCTATTGGGTTCTTATCTGCATGATACCATTGAATTTCCTTTGAATAGAAAAAATTGAACTTGGTTGCTTTTTAATTATGAATTCAAAATCCTTTGTTGAGCCCGTAAAATTGGTTCTATTAGATGATCATCCTGCTATATTAGAACTACTTAAAGCAAGGATACAAAAAATTGAACCTAACTCGAGTGTTGTAACATTTACAGAAGTGGAAAATTGTATGCAATACATTTCTCAAAATCGACCCAATTTTGTGATAACGGATTTGCATATTCATGTAGGTAAGTCATTAGCCTTACCCAAATACTGTTTTGAACATGGAATTCCATTTATGGTGTATACCAGTTATGTTCAGTATACACTATTGAAATCGTTGGAAGATCTGAATTGTCGTGTGTTTGTAAGTAAATCATCGTCCATTATGGAGTTGGAAGAAGGCATTTTTCATTTGATTCAGAATTTGCCTTATCGTTGCAGCAGTGCGGGAATGAAGCGGGATCTACCTGAGTTTATAGAGGATATTATTCCCCAGCCCATAGTTACTGAAGCTGAACTAAAAGTACTTCAATTGTTGGTGGAAGGATTGACCACAGCTGAAATTTCCGAGGCACTCAATTTAAGTAAGCATACCATTAAGAATCATTGTACGCATTTGAAAGTAAAGAATACATGTACACTTCATGAATTGATTCGAAGATACATATATTGGCAAACCAACGGGTAGTAGTTGCTATTATTTGGGATAGTGAGATATTTGTTGTATATTTCAGGGTGTTAGCGCAGGCTATCATAAAAAAGCGTTCTTGCCATTCTTAATTAAGTCTTCCATTAAAATTGTGAATCATGAAAAAAGGAAGAATATTAATTGCGTTAGATTATTCCAACGCGGCCGAAATTGTTGCCGAAAAGGGATATTTATTGGGTGCTTCTATGGACGCTAAAATAGTGCTATTGCACGTTGTGGATGATGTAGTGTACTATGCCTCTTCGAATTACGATCCAATTACCGGATTTTGGGGATTTGAGTCTACCGATTTTGTAGGCGACAATGTTTTAGAAAATATCGAAAAAAAAGCGGTTTTCTTTTTGAGAAATATCCGTAATCACTTGAAAGACAAAGAAATTCAAGTAACCGTAAAGCGGGGCAATGTAGTCAATGAGATATTGAATACAGCCAAACAAATAACTGCCGATATCATAGTTTTGGGAATCAATCGCAATCAATACAGCGATGGAATTTTGGTTGGCAATACCAGTGAGGAATTATGTAAGGTTTCTACTGTTCCTATTTATTTAGTCCCTATTCCCCAAGAGGATTAATTCAGATGCTAAAGGCCCAAGGGTCTCAGATTGAGTGGTTTTTTCAATCCATTAAAGACTGATCATTATTTTTTTAATTGGATCATTCGTCTAAGCCATAGCATTTTATCAATTTCGTTAATTAATTCTAATCAATCAATAAGTATGAGCAAACAAAGTGACGTAAAGAAAAAATCGGATAAAACGCCTCCGTCCAAAACAAAAAAGGAGAAGAAATTTGACAAGCAAACAAAAAAATCGGAAAAGAAATGGAGGTTGGAATGATGAGTTTGAACGTATTGAATTAATATGCAAAAGTTAGGGATAGTACTTCGCAGAACGCAACGATTGTTTGAAAATAAAGGAGTACTGAATCCCGCAGTAATTGAGGTGGATGGTAAGATTCATCTTTTTTATCGCGCCATATCAAGTTCTGGAGTTTCAACCATAGGTCGGTGCATACTTACTGGTACCATGCAGGTGTCTTGGCGTTCGGAGTACCCAGTTTTGTGGCCTGAATTCGCCTATGAATCCAGTGGATTGGAAGATCCACGCATTGTTTGTATTGAGGGGTTGTATTATTTAACATATACGGCATACGATGGAATTAATGCCTTAGGAGCTTTAGCTACCAGTTCAGATTTGATAAATTGGAAGAAGCAGGGTGTAATTGTGCCTAAAATTACATTATCGCAATACAAAAAACTCCGATCCAAAAACCGCATAGAAGACCATAAACTGTACATTGTACGACGGGCAACGGAGAGGCCCACGCATCTTCCTGTGAAATTGTATTTATGGGATAAGAATTTAATATTCTTTCCCCGGAAAATCCAAGGAAAATTCTGTTTTGTGCATCGCATTAAACCCGATATTCAGATTGTGATGATTAAAAAACTTGAAAATCTCACAGAAGTATTCTGGAAGAATTATTTGGAACACCTTGAATCGCACATTATGATTTCTTCCAAATACGAGCATGAGTGCAATTATGTGGGCGGTGGATGTCCCCCAATAGAAACCACATCGGGTTGGTTATTTATTTATCACGGGGTGAGTGGAAGTAATGATGAATATGTGTATTCGGTTGGAGTTTCATTGCTGCAATTAGAGAATCCCGCAGTAGAAATTGCTCGACTAAAGAAGCCGCTATTTACCCCTGATTTTAATTGGGAAACAGAGGGGATAGTGGATAATGTTTGCTTTCCCACGGGTGCAATTGTAATAAAAGGAGAGCTCATAATATATTATGGTGCAGCTGATGAGCGAATTGCTGTGTTTTCAATGCCCTTGGCAGATTTACTTTTAGAATTGAGCATGAATAAAGTACAATAAATTGAAAAGTATGAAAAAATTAAATTCCCATAGAACCGTAGAAAGCTCCGAACTAAACAAATTGAGTGTTCTTTTTATATCATCGTTTCCCCCGCGTCAATGCGGTATTGCTACATTCACATTGGATCTGATTCAAGCGTTGAAAAAAGGGTTTGGGCAAAGTGTGCATTGTACAGTTTGCGCTTTAGAGACGAGTCAAGAGGTTCATGAATATGGTATACAAACTGAATTCGTGCTGAATACACAACAATCAAATTCATTTACAGAAACTATACACAAGATCAATAATCCTGATACTTATAATGTGGTAGTAATACAACACGAATTTGGTTTTTTTAATGAATCAGAAACAGAATTTGTTAATTTTTATCAAAGAATTAATTGTCCTTTGGTATTTGTTTTTCATACTGTTTTACCCCACCCTAATTTGGCGTTATGGAATTCGGTAAACCTCATGGTGCTTCACTCCCATTCAGTGGTAGTAATGACTGAAAATGCCAGGCGTATTTTGATTGAGCAGTATCAAATAGCACCGAATAAGGTGGAAGTAATTGCTCATGGCACTCACTTACTCCCTCATATTGATACGGTTCTATCTAGAGAGAAATATGGATTTGACCATCGAAAGGTGCTTGCTACTTTTGGTTTATTGGGATGCAACAAAAGTATTGAAACTACGTTGTATGCTCTTCCACAAATAGTAATTAAACATCCGGAAGTATTGTTTTTAATTTTAGGGAAAACGCATCCGAGTATTCTGAAAAATCAAGGTGAAAGTTATCGGAATTCGTTAATTAACTTGGTGGAAGAATTGCAATTGCAGAAAAACGTAGTATTTGTAAACCAGTACTTGCCTTTAGAAGAATTACTGGAATATTTAAAGTTAACGGATATATATTTATTTACATCCAATGATCCCAATCAAGCAGTCAGTGGTACCTTGTCGTATGCTGCAGCATCGGGTTGTCCAATTATATCCACGCCCATTCCACACGCATTGGAGTTATTAGGTAAAACGGAAGATTGTTCTATAGAGTTTGGTGACTATCAGCAGTTAGCTAAACGAGTGAATAAATTGCTTTCAAATCCTGCAATACGAATGAAATTGACCGCAGATGGTTTGCAGAAAATGGCCAATACATCATGGCCTAATGCTGCAATTGCTTATGCGAATTTATTTAGATCGATCGATGGTATGCGTTGGGTTCCTGAATTTCAAATTCCAGAACTGCGAATGGATCATTTAGAGCGCTTAACAACGCATTTGGGCGTGGTTCAGTTTTCGAATTACGACGTCCCTAATTTGGATTCTGGCTATACCTTAGACGATAATGCACGGGCATTAATTGTGGCTTGTCAGTATTATTTGGAATCGGAAAAATCCGACGTATTGACTTCAATAGAAACCTATTTTAATTTCATTGAAGGTTGTTGGCAAGACGATTTGAAGTTTCTGAATTACAAAGATCTAGATGGTCGATTCACAGCTCAAAACCAACTTGAAAACTTGGAAGATTCCATGGGAAGAGCTGTTTGGGCATTGGGTTTTATGATTTCTATGAAAACAGTGCTGCCGACTTCATTGATACAGCGAGCAACTTTTTTGATGAACAACATAGTGCCAGAAGTTCATGCAATTCATTCCACAAGATCCATGGCATTTATAATCAAGGGACTGTTTTATCAAAATGATGAGAAGCACAAGGATACCATGATCATCTTGGCCGATCGATTAATGAATATGTACTCACATGTAAAAACGGAAAATTGGAATTGGTTTGAAGATATTTTGACCTATGCAAACAGTGTTATTCCAGAGGCATTAATCCTGGCATATGCTCGTACTGGATTTACACAGTACAAAGTGGTGGCTGTTGAGGGATTTGATTTTCTGCTTTCGATTATCTTACAGAATGGAGAATTACGAGTGGTTTCAAACAATGGGTGGTTGCTTAAGGATTGTAGTTTCGTGCAAGAAATTGGAGGTGAGCAACCAATTGATGTGGCATATACGGTAATTGCACTGGAGAGTTTTTATTTTATTTTGGGGAAACAGGATTATAAAGATAAGTTGAAAACTGTATTTACCTGGTTCCTTGGCAATAATCACTTAAAGCAATCCATGTATAACTCCGCCACTAAAGGATGTTATGATGGTTTAGAGAAAACATCTGTTAATTTGAATCAAGGTGCCGAATCCACATTGAGTTATTTGTTGGCAAGATTGGCAGTAGAGCGGATGGTAGTTCATGAGCGTGTTAATCAAACACGCAACTTAAAACCATACAATTACACAAACGAAAACAAACAAACAAAATATAACAATCATCTGAGTGAAATTCTTTCAAAGTCTCAAGATTTCGAGCCAAAATACACGCTAGATCACTTTAGATTTTCTCGTAAACTACAGGCGAATTGATGCGCTTCACCTGTAGTTTAATTACTAATCTGTATAGGAAACCAATCTTCAAATTCGACCTACGTAACTCAATATGAAGATTCGATTGATATTTATTGCACTCAATGAACAAATTTGCCTGTGGCAAATGCAGTCGTATTTCCTTTTCGAAGCTCCACTCGAAACACTGAAATTCCCTGTTTGGGCTCTTTAATTTCCATGCCTGAAATTCCAAACCAACGCACCGAGATTATTTTCCATTCGGAATTTTCTGCAATGAATTTTCCGTCGGAACTCAGTTTAATTCCATACCCTTCCAAGTTTTGAACGGTACTGAAGTCGGTAAGAGTTATCATATTCGATGCTGTGTCTGTGCAACCTTGATTGGTGGTTGCTACTAGGTTTAATTTATATTTACCCGGTATTTTGGGATACGTGTAAATAAAAGTACTTTTAGAAGATGTATCGCTGTTGCTATTTGGATCCCCAGCATCCCACAACCAAGAAACACGATCATTTCCCACCACATACGAATAATTGATTGCAACCACTTGTGCCGCGTGAATATTTAATGTTGTATCACTGCTAACCTGCATAATTGCTTTCGGCGATTCTTCAACCCGAAGCGTAAAATAGCCCGTGTCTTGGCACCCTTTTTGTGGGCCCACGTAACGCACTCGCCAGTTGCCTGTTGCAATGTTTGCTGCAGCATAGCTTTTATTTTGTATGGGATATTTTTCCAGTTCCGGTGCTTTCTTATTCCAGTCGTAAGAATCCCAATAGAATTCACCATCCTGAGCAGGTTGATTGTTGACGTAAACTGCAGAAAATAGATTGAAATCCTGAACGTTGCGACACATTTGAGGTGTTGTAAACGTCAATTCGGGTTCGTTCACAACGGTAATATCAACAGAATCAGCGGTATAACAACCATTGAATAAATTACCGAAGTTTAATTTCAAAAGGTAGGTTCCCGCTTTGGACAAATCCGTAGGAATTCCCATGTAGAAACGCTGATTGCTGGTCAAAAGGGTGGAGGTGTCTACTCCATTTGGAGCTGAAATAACTGTCCATTTTGGTTGGTTTTGGGATGGGTTTTCTGGAATTTGAATGAGTGAGTTGAGGTTCAGAAATTGATGATTTTGACAAATAGAAGTGTCTGCGGCCTGAACCTTCAATGGCTGTTTAACGGTCCAAATTATGCTGTCGGATTGTTTGCATCCCCAAGAATCCAAGTAATTGAAATCAATTTTAAGGTTTGCGTTACCGTTGGTAAATGATGTTGGTGAAACTTGTTTCGGAATTAATGCTAAATTACCATTGTTTGTATCGATCCACGAAGCAGAATGGGTTAGAGAGTATTTGCGCTTTGGGTAATCGGTCCAATGGGCTTTAAGATCAATGGGACTGGAGCTGGTACAACCATCCGGAATGATTGTAGGTTTGAAATGTTCTTTAGGAAATGGAATATAAAAGGAAGTATCAGTTGCAAAGCATCCAAATGAGTCCATAACTGTAAGGAACCATTTAAAGTTCGTGTCTTTGGTGGTTATTACTCCTTGATTCGAATTATATTTAATACTACTACCACTTGGAAGTTTAACGGAATACCTAGCCAAATTCGAAATATTATGGATTATAGTTTTGAACGTTATTTGAGAATTGCGACAGTAGAAACTATCTCCGTATATTAGAAGTTTTGGTTGCCGATAAAGCACAATCGTGTCTGTTTTTGGAATAAATCCTAATGAATCGTGTGTAATGTAAGGAGTGATGTAGTATTCGTCGTCAGGAAGCTGTTCCGATAAATTTGTGGATGTTAGTAATGCTAAAGTAGTTTTTCCAGATTTTGATGTGACTAGCCATTGAATAAAGGCATTTCCAGTAAATTTCTTTTTAAATTTCACTTCTGTTATGATGCGATTGCAAATGGTGTCGCGTGATGCATTTTCATAGGGTATAGCGGGTTTAACTCGGACTAAAATGGGTGCCACGGTGGTGCCGCGAGGTGCACTACTGCTGCAATAGTTGTCCATAACCAATAAATTGAAAATGTGAAAGGGTTTTGAGGAGTGAGAAGAGTCTGTTTTCCATTTAAAAATGTAGGTATTGGGTTTGTTAGGAACACTATAAAGCCAGGTGTTTTTATAGGTGGTTTGGAGAATTGGTTCCAAAAAGGTTCCTGTATCTGGATCGCCAATGGAGAATTCAATTTCTATGGTTTCTCCAGCCACAACAGAAAATTCTTTTCCTATACGCACATAAGGATTGTAGTTAAACACGCCTCCTGCGGATGAGTTGATGAAACGTCCATTAGAATAATACGAATGTTGGGAAATGATTACCCATTTGCCTTGTGCATTTTTTTGTGTTTCATTAATTGTGTAGCAGAAAAGTGCACCATCGATTGCATCGTTTTTGTAGAAGTACATTTCACCTGTTAACGAATCAAAACTAAAACCTCGGGGTGGGAAAATATTCCGATTGGCTTTTGCGAACCCATCTGTGGAGCCAACACCGGTAAAGGTTTTAATAGGCACAGAAACGGAATACAAGTTGTTCAAAGTATATGCGGCGTATGAATTCGGTCCTTCGTAAGGTTGTTGAAGTTTGAAGGTAAGTCGATCATTTTCAGCATCCATCGCATCTGGGAAGTACCGAAATTCTCCAGCTGAATTATCTCTGGGGATGTGATTTCTCACAAAAGGGGCATCATTACTCATTCGATTTAGTGCGCGAAGCGTATTGTAATGCAGTGTTGTGCTAATCGTAAATCCGTAAGGACTTTTAATATTGTTCACCAATTGAGAAATACTTACATCCGCGCTGCCTATAAATGTAATTTGATCCGAACCATACTTTTTGATGAAACTATCAATTAAGGTAAAAGTTTTTAAATGGATGATAGTTGAAAGGTAATACCGATAATTCCCCGAATAAGATTTGTTTCCGTTAGCAGTACCTCCGGGCATACAGGTGTTAGTGTACCCCTTGCAAATGGGGTCTAAATTGGTAATGGAATCTTTCTTGAAAAGCGAATTGGGTAACTTCACCACGGGACTTTTTCGATTTTCCATGGTTCCAATAAAAAAGCCATAACTCACATCTCTTATGGTGTCTTGACCAGGAAAGTTGGAATTGCAAAATAAATCCCAACTTACACGTATTTTTATGCGATTGGTGTCCAACAGCGAACTATTAATTTGTCCTCCAAATGGACGATTATTGGCGGTTAGTGAACCACCCATAACAAAAAGTATTAAATAAATAAGAATTGTTTTTTTAATAGTAAATTGAGTATTCATCGTGTTTTTTTGTTGGATACATATAGACGATTGAAATATAATTGAATACATTCCAAACAGATTGTGTAATTTAAACTCAAAATAATTCAAATGCAATAGTGCTTTTTACTCATTTTTCGTGATTTTGAGGACAATACGGTGACAAAGCTGTGTTTTTTGGTA
>CAMDDG010000044.1 GCA_945890895.1 Chitinophaga pinensis
GACGTTGAAAAATTTCGATTGCCAGTTTCTGTTTTTTCATCTGAAGCTTAAAAATTGTTGACATCAATTAAAGGTGCAAATGGGGTTTTTTCATTGCCCGAAACAGAACATTTTCTGAATTCTATTTACTGTTCTACATTAAAGGCAAAATCCACATCAAAAACTGATATAAATATTGTAATTCACGATAAACAAATTAATCAAAATGCGAATCTCGGATTTAGCATAAAGTCGCAATTAGGAGGGGATTCAACTTTACTAAATGCAGGTAAAACGACCAATTTTATTTTTGATATTGTGGATGTTCAATTATCGTCTAATCAAATTGAACAAATAAACCAGATTGATAGCAGAAGCAAGATAAAAGATAGAATTTTAGAAATTCAAAAATTGGGAGGGACGCTAATTCTATCTGATTTAGAACAAAGTATTTTTAAGAATAATTTAATACTAATTGATAGTTGCTTGCCTAAAATACTTTCTGAAATCCTATTGACGTTTTTTACAAGTAATTTGAGTTCCATTAGTTCATTATGTGAATTTATTACTCATATAAACCCCTTGAATTTTGATACACAGTTTTCGCATCAATTTTATGAATATAAAATAAAACGTTTTCTGACGGATGTCGCATTAGGCATGATGCCTTCAAAGGTATGGACGGGAAAGTATGATGCAACTGGGGGGTATCTTATTGTAAAAGAAAATGGTGATGTTTTATGTTATCATATTTACAATAAGAACCAGTTTGAAGATTACCTATTTGAGAATACAAAATTAGATACTGCTAGTAGTTCAAGGCATGATTTTGGACAAATATTTGCAGCTAACGGTAAATTGTGTTTTAAACTAAATTTACAGGTTAGGTTTAAATAATTATAATTTCAGTAATACCTATATGGGCTGGTTTAGTTGGGATTTCTGAGAATGTTTTTCCGTTGAAACCCAATGAAATCTTTGAAGAGTTGAGTTTGAAGCAACTAATTTATATTCCCACAGCCAGTTACGGACATTTTAGAAATGAAAATTGCCAATGGGAGAAGTTAGATTCATCGAGGATTAATGCTTTAAATCAACTCAAATATCCGTAATTAGAGGCATCTGTCAACAGTTGACTTTTCATTCAGTGCATTTTTCTGACGGAATTTGATTGAATTTCGGTTTTGAATTGTCGGAATTTAATTAAATACCGATGTTAAATTGTCGGAATTTAATTGATTTCCGTATTTTTATTGTCGGAATTACTTAGAATTTCGTAACTTTGAAATAGGAAACAAAGTTTAATTTTATGATGTACATCCATCGATCATTGGAAAATTTGGTTCGAAAAGCGTTAAAACCTAATCGTGCTGTAATTATTTTGGGAGCAAGGAGGGTAGGGAAAACGGAACTAATAAAGAATTTACTGTCCAATTGGGATGAGCCTTATATGCTTTTAAATGGTGATGATCAAATGGTTCAGGATCTATTTGAACCCAGAACCCAAACAAACTATCAAAGATTATTGGGGAATACACGCTTCTTAATAATAGATGAAGCGCAATCCATATCTGATGTTGGGATGAAGCTGAAATTAATGTTAGATACTATTCCAAATTTGAAAGTACTCGTTTCAGGGTCTTCAGTTTTTGATTTATATAATCAATTGGGCGAGCCCCTCGTAGGAAGAAAAACTACATTTTCTATATTTCCCTTGTCCCAAATAGAATTCAGCAACACGGAAAACGTGTTGGAAACGAACCAACGATTGGAAGAACGACTCATTTTAGGGTCATATCCAGAACTTCAACAATTATCCTCCAAAGAAGAAAAAATTGATTATTTAATGGAAATTGTTAATTCCTATTTACTAAAAGATATTTTGGCATTCGAAGGAATAAGAAAACGCGATGTGATTGTATCGTTATTGCGTATAATAGCTTTTCGAGTGGGTAGCGAAATTTCCATTGAGGGAATTGCAAATGAATTACAAATAGGAAAGGCTACGGTAGATAAATATTTGGATTTGTTTTCCAAGGTGTTTATCATACACAAAGTGACTGGTTTTAGTAGAAATTTAGATAACGAAATCACTAAAAAAAATAAGTGGTATTTTTATGATAACGGAATAAGGAACGCCTTAATTAACAATTTTAATGGACTTAATTTAAGAGATGATCAAGGCAAACTCTGGGAAAATTATTTAATTTCCGAGCGTTTAAAACGAAATGAATATCAACGTAGTCATGCGTCACATTATTTTTGGCGTACACATACTAAACAAGAGATAGATTGGATTGAAGAACAAAATGGAACATTAACTGCATTTGAATTTAAGTGGAATCATAAGAAAGTTATAAAAGTTCCGATGTTATGGAGAAAATCATATCCTGAATCTTC
The DNA here is from genome assembly GCA_945890895.1 of Chitinophaga pinensis. Taxonomy (GTDB): domain Bacteria; phylum Bacteroidota; class Bacteroidia; order NS11-12g; family UBA955; genus VMCP01. The sequence goes on from CAMDDG010000044.1 coordinate 2,380, forward strand.
CTTCGAGGTTATTCACACTAAAAACTATTTAGATTTCATTACTTCATAAGGTAGGTATTTAATTAAGAACTAGTCGGGATTAATTAAACGTTTTATATAGTCAAATTAAGTGATTTTTTGAATAAACTTTTATTTCAAGCTACAGGGATAAATATTTAATACCCGTAATTTGTACCCATGATAACGAAGAGATTTGATGCACTAACCGGGGTGAGAGCCCTGGCGGCTAGTCTCGTTTTTGTGTATCATAATCGCAAATATTGGCGTGCGCAGTTGCATCCGGAATTTCTCCGATTGGTCAACGAATTGCATATTGGAGTCTCCTTTTTCTTTGTGCTCAGCGGATTTTTGCTGGCGTACAATTATGGAAGTAAAAACCTGAATACAGCTTCCTCATTCGGGAAATATATTGCTACCCGCGCCGCCCGAATTTTCCCATTATATTGGCTCATCTTAACCGCCTATTATCTGGATTCCAAATTTGGAAAAATGGACTTTTCATTCTTGACCTACTCGCTATTGCATGGATTCTCAAACGCTCTGAACCTCAAAGGAATTGCCCAAGCTTGGAGCTTGTCCGTGGAATTTACCTTCTATTTACTCTTGCCCTTTTTATGCGTTTTGGAACGGCAGCGATTTCGAAATCTCTTACTATTTCTTGTATTTCTGTTTCTTTTTTCTTGGGGGATGGGAGAGCTGTGGCACTTCGCAAATGGTAATCCCAAAGGATACTTTTATCCCTTAAAATTCATTTTGGGTAGCACTTTCCCCGGTCGAAGTACCGAGTTTCTTGCAGGTATGATTCTTGCCAAGATCCTCAAAGAAACGTCACCACGGTTTGAAAAATTCTGGACGTTTAAATACAAAACGGTACTGGGTTTTCTGGGGATTTTTAGCGTGGCCTATATCATTGGACTGTTTCAACCTGATATTTTCCACCACGGTACCGATCATTCGTTCGGTTGGTTTTTGCATGCATTTGTGTTACCTGTTTTCATGGTATTGGCTTTGGCTGGTTTGATTTCAGAAACTACATGGATACAACGATTTTTCGCATCAAAAATTTTGATTCTCCTTGGAAACGCTTCCTTTACGTTCTATTTAATCCATATCAGCTACGTAAATATTCGCTTGAAATGGATGTATCTCGCTCCGGATCGCAATTTTGTTTTGTTGTGGATGATATCCATTTTATTGTATTTGACCTTCGAAAAACCCATTTATACAGCGATTAGGAAGCTATTGGGTTAAAAAGGGAATTCAGTTATTTTCAGTTAAAAAACTATAAAAATAATCCCATTCCTCACCGTCGTCAAATAGGTATCGATGTTTTAATTTGGCTTCTTGTTTGAAGCCAAACTTCTCCAACAATAAATATGAAGCGGGATTGGTTACAGCCACAAATCCTTCAATTCTTCGCAAATTCATGATTTCAATGCCGTATTTTAGTACTTCGTTGAGTGCTTCAGACATATAACCATTTCGTTTATCCAAATCGTTCTTTAATGAGTAAAATACTTCGGCACGACGGTGTTGTTTGGCCCATGAGTGGAATCCACAGTTACCTATAATGCGCATATCTTCCTTTAACACAAGTTGAAATACTTGAATGGTAATATTGAATGTGCTGTATCCACCTTGGTAACGACTTTTTTCTGTTTCCAATTCACTGTCCTCCGAGATCCCTAAAATGGTTTTGATTTCAGAATCGGAATGGTTTTGAAATAAATCATCGTACGACTGTTGATTCATCCCCCGCAAAATCAAACGCGGAGTTTCGAGCATAGAATTAAAATACATCCCTACGAAAATAGCGATGTCACGCAAACATAAATAGTAATAATTGATGTATTATAGGAGAAAATAATTAAATGATGTGCATAATCATATTTCTTTAAAAATACATTTGCAGAAGACTTTATACGTCTGAATTTTCAACAATTGTAAAATATTTAAGAATGTCATTTTTGAGAATATGAGAAATTTTACCACAGGAATTAATCGCGCCTTGATTGGTGTTTTATTTTGTTGTGTATGGTCAACCAAACTGAGCGCTCAATCGTTTGACTTAGGAAGTTGGAATATTGTAAATGTCCGATATCATTATAACGATAAACTCAGTTATTTTGGTGAGGCCCAACTGCGTTCGTTGAAATTCTACAATCATTTTCATTATTACGAATACAAGGGTGGAATGGATTTTAAAATCCATAAAGATGTAAAATTAGCATTAGCAGCGGGTAGCTATCAGACCTACAAAGAAGGGGGTGATTTTGTACTTCCCAAGAATAACAACGAAATTAGAGTTTGGCCCCAATTAATTCTTAATCAATCATTAGGTAAGTTGAGTATTGAACAAAGATACCGAACGGAATTTCGATTTACGCAATCTGGGTTTCGCAATCGATTTCGGTACCGCGTTGGAATTTCAAAATCCTTTGGAAGTTCAAAACATGGTGTAAAATCGTATAAATTGAGTTTGAGTAATGAAATATTCTTTACCAATATTGAACCTTATTTTGAACGGAATCGATTCATGTTGGCTATCAATTATAAATTATCCAATTCTTCTTCCATTCAATTGGGTTATTTACACCAATTGGATTACAAAATCAATGATGAAACAGGACGCGATTTTATGGTTGTGGGATACAATTTTGATTTGTAAATAACAAACCTACATCTCAAATCGTACCGGAATCTGCATCCATGAACTTACAAATCTGCCGTTTTGTTGTGCCGGTATCCACCTTTTGGACATGCGAATTACACGAATTGCTTCTTGGGTGAATTCGGGACAATTTTTGACATCCTTCAAAGGTGAAATCTGCGATATACTTCCTGTTTTGTCTACTACAAATCGAATAACAACTTGGCCCGTAAGTCCTTCCTCTCTACAGCGTTCTGGATATTTAAGGTTCGATGACAAAAATTGGTAAAAAGCATCGAGTCCTCCTGGGTACGTTGCTTGTACATCGACAAAACCTCTGTACACATTTTCGATTGAATCCGAGGGTTTTGTTGTGTCTGTTGTTTGAATTGTGTAACTTAAATCAACTGTTACATTTGAAGAATCAACTGCTACATTTGAAGTAGATAGAATTGGTTCGCAAGTAGATAGAATTGGTTCGCAAAAAGATGTAGAATTCAATTCTTGTGAAACCAACCTAGGAGAAACCATCCCTCGACTGTCTATCCCTTGAGAAACCATCCCCAAAGACTGAAAACATACAATAGCTAGCAGAAAACGTTTCATACAGGCAAGTTAAGGATAATAGATTGACTCTCAAAATGGATGTGAAATCTTCAAATTAGCTCATCCAGATTCAGGTTAAATGACTGTCACCCAATAAAAATTGTATTAAATCAATCGAGATGTATCTTTGTTTTACATTTATGGCGACAACTTTCTTGAAGGCTAGGTGGGAAAATCTCATTATGGCAAACTACAGCATAGATCCAAAAATTCTATTACCGTTTTTACCTGCTGGATTGGAGCTGGACACATATAACGGAAAAACATTCGTTAGTTTAGTTGGATTTTTGTTTAGAGACAGTAAAATATTTAACATTCCTATACCATTTATGGGAACTTTTGAGGAAGTGAATTTGCGGTTCTATGTAAAAAGGAAGACGTCTGAAGGGTATCGCAGGGGGGTGGTTTTTATCAGTGAAACCGTTCCTTATAAACCCGTTGCATGGTTGGCTAATAAGTTGTACAAGGAACATTATATAGCCATTCCAACAAAACATCATTTAGACGTAAACACAGATATCAAAACCGTAAAGTACGAATGGAAAGTGAATGAAAATTGGAATTCGATCTTAGTGAAGTCCAAAATAGAATCACGCCAAATGCAGCAGGGAAGTTTGGAGGAGTTTATTTTTGAGCATTATTACGGGTATACGAAATTATCCGATGAGGAATCCCAAGAATACAGGGTCAATCATCCGAGATGGATGGTTCATGACGTAATTGAGGAGACAATTCAGTGTGATTTTTCACAAATGTATGGACACAGTTTTGGCTCTTTGAATCATCAAATGCCCGATTCTGTTATTATTGCTGAGGGTTCAGAAATTAGCGTTGATTGGAAACGAATAAAGTTCAATTGTAATTTCTGATTAAATTGATGGATGAAAAGCAAGATGTGCAAAATTTGTAATACTGAACATTATACGCTTTATCGAATTCAAATTCAAACTGGAAAAATCTGGATATTCGTGTGTGAAACGTGTTGTTTAAAAGAAAAATCCAATCCAAACTATCGTTATGGTGGAACTTGGAAGGGCTATCGGCACTAGAGAAACGAGTGGGTCAGCTCATTTTAATAAAGAGTTTCAAAAATTTACACATATTGCGCCCCAATAGAATTCAGATTATTCCAAAGAGAACAATTCTTCCACCGTACAATTGAATATTTTTGCAATTTTTAGTGCTAACTCCAGCGAAGGAAAGTACTTATTGTTTTCAATTGCATTGATTGTTTGTCTTGATACCCCCAGTTGTAAGGCCAATTCATCCTGGGTAATCCGTTGTTTTGCGCGGAATACGCGTATTTCATTTTTCATTGGTAAATTCGATAATAATTGAATAATCTAAACTGGAAAATTAAATTAAACATCACCAGAGGCGTAAATATGAACACCATCATTGCGGTAAGAAACGAAAAATCGAACAGCAAAAAATTGCCCATCAGTACTAATATGTAATTGATGATTATAGCAATGGCTAAGCTTTCAAGTCGGATCTTTGAAGTGAGTTCGTCCTCGATTTTTTCTTTTGAAAAACCGGCTATTAACCCTGAGCTTACAATTAAAAACGTCAATACCTCATTAAAAATTCCATTCTGGATCCAGCCCGATTTTCCCATTCCCAGAAAGCCGGTTTTATTGCCGAAGAACGAATAAACAGGCACTTCCCACAGTTCTTCCAATTGATTTTCAACGGAGATGGCATAGATGCCAATAATCAATGTTACATAAAAAATGGCGGTAGCTGGCCATTTAAATTGGTGATTTAATAGTCTCATGATGTAAAGTATTTTTTACAAATGTAATAATAAGTAAACAATATGTAAAATATAATTTACAATTTGTGTTGTTAATCTGACATTTGAATGGATTCAATTACGAAAATACCATAGTTGGAAATAACAACATGATCGATTTGGGTGATATGGTTTCCAGTTTTTATAACCATGTCATTAATAACCGTAAATTGAGATTTATCTAGAAAGTAAAGTTGAGTGGCAACCTCTAGTTCTCCGATAATTCCTTTTAGTTGAGGCTTAAAAAATGTAACTGCACCTAATAGCAATAAAACCAAAAAGAGGATTGCGATTTCCATTTGTGTATGAATGAATATTGTTTAAATGAATACTTGATTCGACCTTACTCCCCAAAATAGTTCTTTCAGACCTGAAATTACGTGATTAATAGGACTTTTGAAAAAAAAACGGTTTAAAAATCTTGTTACTATTAAGGCATTTATATTCTCTATTGTTTATATATACAATCAGTTGCGATTTTACTCAATGGACTGAGTAAAATGGTAAAGCACCTCTCAAAATTCAATTGTGTTTATATTTGCCTATGCGCATCATTTTTATTGGGGATATTCACGGACGGAGCCAGTGGAAAAGCATCCTCCGAAAAGAAGAAAACGCAGAAATAATGGTCTTCTTCGGGGATTATTTCGATTCGAAAGAGGGAATAACAGGCGAAGACCAACTTCAGAATTTTTTAGAAATAATTGAGGCAAAAAAGTCGCTTGAAAAGCTAAATAAAAAGGTAGTACTTCTGTTTGGAAACCACGATTATCATTACATGCCATGGCATACCCGTGAACCGTATTCGGGTTTTAATGAAGAGTTTCAGACGCCTTTTCAAAACGCATTAGTTGAACACTTAGAGCACCTGCAAATGGCGTTTTCTTTCCAAAATTTGCTGTGTTCGCATGCTGGAATTTCGTCAATTTGGATGGATCGAAACATCGGTCAAGAAGTCAATGGTGCTTGGAGCAGACACGACTTGCCGGAATTAGTGAATGTAGTTAATAAACTCTTTCAAAATGATCCCAAAAAATTTGACTCTCAAGGTTTTGAATCCTCTGGCGATGAGCCTCAACAAACACCCATTTGGATCCGTCCGAAATCCCTCATAGAAAGTAATTTAGGAACTCTCGAAGAGGCAACGGTGCAAATTGTAGGACATACCCGTATGAAAAATGCCGAGGCGGAATTTGAGCGATCGCTAAATGAGTGGGGTGGTAGATATTTCATGACCGATTGTCTTTTCTTGGGATATTACCTCGCTTGGGAAGATGGGAATTGGGGATTGGAGCCGCAATAGTAGGAGGGATGTTCACGATACACTTATTAATAATAATTACTTATTTTTGTATTGATGTCGAATCATCTCAAGAATGAGTTTCAAAATATCATTTCAGGAAAGAGCTAAGTTCGCCATGCAGTTGCTATCCAAGCAATCGCCAGTTACCTTAAAAACGGCACGAGAGCAGGCTTTGAAACTGAAATGTCAAAGCAAATCAGAGAAAAAGAAACAGAGAGGGTAATTGATTTTGTTGATAAACACTGTTTATGGATAACAGACATTCATTTTTTTCAAAATTTGAGTGAAGGCCCAGAACAGCGAGTTTACCTGAAAGAATCAGAACATGTTCTTAAATTAAATGATTCAATCTATTATAGTTGTGGTATCACCCCCTAATTTTATTACACATTTGTTATTGAAGGTCTACTTATAACTGTATTTGAAATTTAATTTTTAGTAAAAAATCATAAATAAAATTTCTCAATTACGGATTATTGCAAATCGCTAATTAGCTGATGAATATAGTTTTGCTTTATGAAAAATCGTATAACTAATTCTTTAAAGCGCAAGCTTCATTATGTCGTTTGTGGACTATTGATTCTTGGTTTTAATTCTTGTGGGATGTTATCGCGGGTCAGGGAACAAGGGAATGCAAAATCTTGGGTGGTGACTGGAAAGGCAAATAACAAATCGAAATTGAACGAGTTTTCTACTTTTAGTGAAGTTGAAAAAAGTTTACCTACGGGTAATATTGCAGAGCCACAATTATCGGTCAAAATTTTTAATAAAAATAGGTTGTGCAATTCTAAATTTCTCAATCAAAATTCAAATGGAAAAGAATTTTCTAAATTCAAAGACAAAAAATTGTTGAATGTGTCAAAATGTCCAAATAAATTAATGTCATTACCCTTAAATAAATTAGAGGACGACTCGGTATGTAAATCATTAGAATCAAAAAATCTACAGTCTAAAGATTCAACCAAGTTTTCCAAGAAACGAAGTTTGATTTTTGGTTTATTAGCCACATTAACGTTTATCGGAGGGTTAATATTAATTTCTTCTATAATTTCTTCTATCGGGGTGTTATTATTCATCATTGCCATCGTTTTTATGCTTTTGAGTGTGATTTTTTTGTTTATAAAGCCTGTACCTGACGTTTTCGGAGTGATTTTTAGTGTCCTGCTAACATTATTAAATATAATACTCGCTTTTATTGCTTGGTTAGCATGGTGGTGGTCTTGAATCAAATTTTTCACTAACGTCTACCATCAAGCATTTTTACTGAAATTGCATTTTGGATACGTCTTGCATCCCCAAAAATGACCAAATTTACCCTGTCGAATAATCAGATCATTTCCACAGTAGGGACAACGATTTAGAATGTTATTCATTTGTCGATTCCGTATCGATTTCTGAATGGATTCAATATGCTCTAGTTTATTGTAGCCGCCCCGATTGTTCAGTTGATGGATTTTTTGATAAATGCGTTCTTGTTCATCCCTAGAAAGATGAAAACTGGAGTATGATTTTATGGTCCGATTAATTTGATGGGTGTAAACTACATCGGTATTTGTTTTTACTTTGAGAGTGGCTCGCGATGTGAATGCTACGATTGATTTGAATTGTAAATTAGGAAACTCTTTTAAGTTATTTTGAAGAGATTTTATATGTCCTAAGTTTTGTCGAATGGGATTATACAACTTTTCTTTACGATTGAACAGAACCTGTGTCCAATATTCTGAATGTTCACCGCCAAAAATCCAACCCTTATAATTTTTGGTCTCAATTACGAAAATACCATAGTTGGAAATAACAACATGATCGATTTGGGTGATATGGTTTCCAGTTTTTAAAACGATGTCATTAATAACCTTAAATTGAGATTTATCTAGAAAGTAAAGTTGAGTGGCAACCTCTTGTTCTCCGATAACTCCTTTTAGTTGAGGCTTAAAAAATGTAACTGCACCTAATAGCAATAAAACCAAAAAGAGGATTGCGATTTCCATTTGTGTTTGAATGAATATTGTTTAAATGAATACTTGATTGGGACTCAATCCTAAAACAACTCCCGTGGATCCATTGAAATTAATTGCTGCCACGATAATCCGGTATCGCTCAGTTGATATATTTTGCTGGGACTGAATTGTTTGCTGAATTGATTTAAACCCGATACTTTATCATGGGATAGTTTTACCTCTAAGGCAATATATTTTCCCTTGTATTCAAGAATGAAATCGACTTCTGCATTTGATTCATTCCAATAGTAAATGTTTAAATCACTTCCTTTATGTGCTATGAGATGAGTGCCTACAGCCGATTCGACCCAGCGACCCCATGTTTTTTTATCCGATTGAATTTGCTCAAAATTATAATCATGAAGAGAACTAATGAGAGCATTGTTTTTCGTTTGCCATTTCGGACTGCTATTTCTTTTACGAGCCTGATCCATGGCGAATTTCGACAACCCTGTTAACAATCCAGCATGATTTAGTAACTCTAAATAATGAGAAAGTGTTGTTGTATTCTTCGCCTCTTGTAATTGTCCCATTATTTTTGTGAACGATAAAATCTGGCCAGAATATTGTGTGCCCAATTCAAATAAGCGCCTCAGTAATGCTGGTTTTTCAATTCTATTCATGAGTAAAACGTCCTTGGTAATAACGGTTTCTATTAGTGATTGTCTGATGTAATTTTTCCAGCGGTCTTCATCTTTAATCATTTGAATGGCGCCAGGGTATGATCCAAAATAAACGTATTCTTCGTGAGTAATGTTAAAAGCATCATGGAGTTCATTAAAAGTCCAATGATCTATATTCCATTGTTCAAATCTACCGGCCAGTGATTCCGATAATCCTATTTGCAACAACCAATTTGATGATCCTAGTAATATTAATTGAATAGGTGATTTATTACTAAATTTTTGTTCATCAAATAAGCGTTTAACGATTTCGCTCCAATTTTGGATTTTTTGAATCTCATCAATAGCTAAAATAACAGGAGTATTTAGGTCTGTTTGTTGTTTCAATAAGGCAGCATTAAACTGGCTTTCAATCCATTGGGTGTCATGACTAATTCCCTCTGCAATTGCATAAATACCGTGCCAATGAGGTTCTGAAAAAAGTTGTTTGATCAACGTAGTTTTTCCCACCTGTCTTGGTCCTGAAATTACTTGAATAAAAGGACTTTTTTGAAAAAGTCGATCAAAAATCTTGTAATAAACAGATCTTTTGTATTCCATATTGCAAATATATACAATCAGTTGCGATTTTACTCAATAGACTGAGTAAAATTACTCAATGGACTGAGTAAAATGGTAAAGCACCTCTCAAAATTCAATTGTGTTTATATTTGCCCTATGCGCATCATTTTCATTGGGGATATTCACGGACGGAGCCAGTGGAAAACCATCCTCCGAAAAGAAGAAAACGCAGAAATAATGGTCTTCTTTGGGGATTATTTCGATTCGAAGCAGTAACTTATGTTATGTGCAGTCATTCAATTTTAACGTTATTGTTGAGTAAAAAATCATTCCGAGTATAATATATCTTCTAGGACCTTGTATGCGACTATCAACTTGTTGTTTTTAGAGGTATTTACGATTATTTTAAAAAATAAAACTGAAAGACCAGCACGAAAATTGATACTTTAAATTTTTTTTATGTTAAATTGAAGATTAGCGCTTTATTATTCCCAACTTTGCAAAGTGCTGCTAAGTAATTTTAAATTTTAATAGACACAGTAATGTCTGAGAGATTATTCGAAAATATTAAAAATCTTCAACTACTACAATTTGCAAAACAGAAACACGTTTCGGCATCGGAGATTTATATTCCGCAAGGTAAAATTTATAAAAAAATATTTTTTATAAAAAAAGGAACATTACGGAGTTACTACTTAACTGAAACTGGCGAAGAAAAAACCATTTTTTTTCGTTGGGATGGGCAGTTTGGTGCCATTCCTGAATGTATTTTTGACAACCAAACTTCCAACCAAATTTGGCAGGCATTGGAAGACTGTGAATTATTTGAAATTGATTTTGACTTGTTGGAAGAAATGAGTGAAAATAATGTGAAGTTGATGAAAATACGACTGGGCTTTGTGCAAGTCATGTTGTTAGAAGCTATTCAACGGATCGAGGGATTTGTTTTGGATAAACCAGAAGCACGATATCAAAAACTGATTTCGCAAAAACCAGAAATTAATAATAGAGTTGCAGATAAGTACATAGCTTCGTATATCGGTGTGACACCAGTCTCCCTTAGTAGAATCCGCAAACGATTAACTTCTCAAAAAAAATAACCTAATTAGCTTTTGTTAATTTATTTCAGATATTACGGAAATATCTTTGCTTCAAGATTAAACCGTAATATCATGATGCAAAAAGTAGTAATTTTAATTTTTATAATCTGCAATTTTTCAATTGCAATTGCTCAAAAATCAACGGATAATTTTTCGGGACAATGGAAAACTGAAAAGGGAATTGTCATTGAAATTACCAAAGTAAAGTCTTCATTTATCGGAAAGCCATTAGATAAGAATGTTTTGGTATTAAATGATTTAACATTTACTAATGGTAAATGGCGAGGTATATTGATTAATCCTAAAAAAGATGTTTCAGTGAATTGTGAAGCATACCTCCAGGGCAATAAAATAAAATTTATTGTAACAAAAGGATTAATAACCAAGGAATTGATTTGGACTAAGGTTAATTAATTATTAAGTTAATTATAAAATTAAATTAAAAAAATAATATTATGGAATTTGAATTTGGACAATACAAACTGTACGCACTCATCTTTATATTTGGCCTAATTACAGCTGAAATAATTTGGAGTTGGAGAAACGATAAAAAGGCATATAACGTAAATGACACTCTAGCTAACTTAAGTATTTTTGCTGGGTTTCAGTTGTCGAAGTACCTTTTTGCTGGTTATCAATTATGGATTTATAATTTCTTTTACCAATTTCGTTTGTTTACTTTTGAAAAGTCCGCGCTTATATTTTTTATTACATTTATAAGCGTAGATTTTTGTTATTATTGGTTTCACAGATGCTCTCATGTGGTGAAGTTCTTTTGGGCATTTCACTTAGTGCATCATTCAAGCCAACAGTATAATCTCACGGTTTCTTATCGCCTAAATTGGTTGGGAGTTTTAATTAGTCCTCTTTTTTACATTCCGCTTGTACTTATTGGATTACCACTTGATTTCATAGTTATTTGCTATTCACTAAATTTACTTTATCAATTTTTTCTGCATACAGAAGCAATAGGTAAATTAGGTTTCTTGGAAAATATTATAGATACACCATCCAACCACAGAGTACATCACGGATCAAATGGTATATACATTGATAAAAACTTTGGAGGTACTTTAATTATTTGGGATAAAATATTTGGAACGTATGAGCCAGAAAACGAGAAAGTGAAATTTGGAGTAGATACAGGATTCGCCGGATATAATCCCTTTGTTTTAGTTTTTAAAGGATTTGTAGATTTTGCGAGAAATAAAATGAATTCCAAAGGTTGATTTATTATTCTTAACAAAATCAAACAAGTATTGTAATTGTTGAGAAAGGGTGATCATTTCTTGACCTCATGCAATTACCTCATAATGTTTCAGCCATGTGTTTTGTGAATTTATTTTAGTAAAAAATCGTAAATAAAATTTATGTATTACGGAAAATTGCAAATCTATAAACAGTTGACATATATAGTTTTGCTGTATGAGAATTTCTAGGAAACCTACACTTAAACAGAATCTTTGGGTCATTATTTTAGGCACTTTTATTTTTAGTCTTAATTCTTGTGGTTTGGTATCGAATGTACGAGAACAAGGCGACTCTAAATCGTGGATGGTAGTGAGGAAGGCAAACAATGAATCCATTTCGAATGTTGCATTGAGTTCGATAGATTCTCAAAACAGTTTTCACGATAATTTAAAGAATAAGCATTCAAGCTTGGGAAAAGTTATGGAGTTGGAAACGAAGGAGCGTTTTAATTTGAATAATCAAAATAAAAAACTAGAATCATTTGGATTTCAGATACATACGAAAGGGATTGAAACGAATGAATGTTCGTCTGAATTGCCCTTGAAAGTAAAACTATCAAATAAAAATGACCTTAATCAAAGCTCATTCAGATCATCAAAAATAGAACTTTCGCAGAAGTCTATCATGACTAAAAGTGTAAAGTACACTAAATCAAATCGATCTCGTAAAAATCGGAGTGCTTATTTTGGATGGTTTGCATTATTGGCATTAGTAATATCAATGTTTGTGGCAGAATCAAGTGCTTTTTTCTTTATTTTCTTCATTGGAGCTATCGCACTTACGATTCTAAGTTTAGTTCATTTATTTTTAAAACCCGAACCCAAGTCTGGAACCATATTTTTAAGTGTATTGCTGACAATTCTTAATGTAATTGTGGGTTTGTTAGCGTTACTTGCTTGGGCATGGGCATGATGTTGTTAATTTTTACTAAAACTCAAACTCAAATTACGGATTTTCCGTAATGCTTAATGTATTTACAGCATTAGTTTGCAAACAATTACCATGAACAAACCATATAATCTTCCATTGCAGTCGCTACTTTTTACGTTATTTTTAACCTTCTTGGGGATATTGTCAATCACTTCGTGCTCAACCGTTCAAACAATGGAACGAGGCATGGGACAAAATAGCCCCACTTTCACTTCAGCTTATGCCAAACGAAATAAGTTGGTTGAAAAGCCTAATGTACTAGATCAAAAAAGCGTCTTAGTATTCAAAGCAGAAGAAGCCCAAAAGGATCAAAAACAACCAGTAGAATCTGAACGAATACATTCAAATGGACGTACCACAGAACCTTCAGCGTCAAACATTCGCCCATCCAGTATCGAATCTCCAACAAGAATTTCAAATACGAATACAGAAATTATGGAAAAATCCGCGTTTTGGGGAAATACCACAAATGCTGAAAATACCATATATACTGGAAGTCCCCAAAATACTGGAGATCACATAAATACTGCAAATACCAAAAATACTGGAAATACGTTCAAAAGAGTGATCAAGTTTGATTTATTGAACCATTCAAAATTCATCCCGAATAAACATCGTTTATTCCCAAAAAATGAGTTCAGTATGGTAAAACAATTTCCACCGGTCGGGAGAACTAATACCATATTTGAACCACAATATAGACTCGAAGATTTTGATACTCAAGAAATACTGAGAGCTATTGGTTGGATTTTTATTGTTGGAGGACCGTTATTGTTGCTTTCGGGTTACAGTTACATTGAATCTATTGAGTTGTTTATTTTTGGATGTCTTTTCTTTATTTTAATTGGACTATTTTATTTCTGGGCGGCGAATTTATCTGAAAATTTAGATGACCATTGTATCGCTTATAGCATTGGGTTTTGGTTAACCGTAATTGGATGGCCACTAGGCTTTACGTTGTTAATAGGTATCCCATTATGGATTTTTGGAGCGATTTACGATAGCAGTAACTAATTAAATTTAATTATAAGATTCACAGTCAATCGGAGTTATTTAAAACTTTAACTCGGTATGCATCTTCTTTAGGTGCTCATAAAACGCATTTCTGAAATGATCAGGAAACAAATTTTCAGAAAGTGCTTTCTCCGCTATGGGGAGAAGGTTGTATTCATAGAACAAACCGGTTTTTGATTGAGCACCAGCTAGTGATAGTCTGAGTTCTTTTTCATGATATAAAGTGCTTAGAAGTGAATCATTTTGATTGACAAATTTATTCAGTTCTTCCAGCGTAATTTCTTCGTATTGAAATGGTTTAATTGCAGTTGGTTGGCCGATTTGTATTGCTCCAACGGGTTCTTTGCCCAATTCTGTCAATAACTTGAAATAATTTAAACTGGAAGTTCCAATCGCATTGGCCGTTGCTGTTAACATGTTTTCTTCAGGTAATAAACCTGTGAAAAAAGCATGAGCTTCATTTCCGTAATATATTTCGGTAGTTAAGGGCAATGAATGGGAAATGGGATTTCCCTTTTTCTTGACATAATCGCGAGTGTATTGGAAACAGATGGTCCCATATTTATCTTGGGAAAGCTCTCCAACTAGTTCGTCGAATAAATAAACACTCGTTTTATTTTGCATGTAAACTTACATTTAAACCGATGGATTCTATTACCAATAATGCTTTGCCTATATGACAAGTGGGCTTGCCGTTTTCTAAATCGGAGATGAATCGAATTCCCACACCACAAGCAAGCGCCACTTCAGATTGCGTTAATCCGATGGATTTTCGCTGTTGTTTGATGATCTGTCCCAATTGTTTACTGTCCATAATTTTTACCGAACGGGATTATTTGAACAAATATAGGATAAAAATATCTATTTATTCCCGTTCGGGAATAAATAATCATCTAGATCTTCAAGTCAGCAAAAATTTCCCGAACGGTAAAAAAATAATCTTTAAGACCTCAAATTACCCATATTTTCCTGAACGGTAAAAATCCATGTTGTAATCCTTAAAATACAATAATTGTTAGGTACAGCAATTGGGCTTTGGGGGGAAATACAATATCGTTTAGTATAGCGCTTTAAATTTTAATCGAAATTCAATTCGCAATTATCCTAATTTGGTAATGATCTCGATTAAATAATAGAGGAGTTGATTTTTTAAATAAAGAATTTAAAGCTGAATCATTAAAAGTTGTTTTCGCATTCATGTCAAATATATCACCCTCGAATTCGCCGAAAACAGTATCCCTAATAATTGTTTGATTCCAGTGTCGATTAAAAATTCGTAATAAATTTTCCTTTTCAGCATAATCACCCTTGGGATAGATCACAAATAATGTGTCAATCTGCTGGATTTTTTTTACAAATTTCATTATTTCAATCATTTCAGATCTACAGTTTCTGGAAGATAAATAATAATTACACGAACCAGTAAAATGAGAACTTCGAAAATTAATTGAACACAGAATTGTCCAAATCGCAAACGTGACGATCAGTTTTTTAATGAACCAATTCGTATTCATATATATTGAATTGATATGTTTTATTTTCGAATGCAGTTTTTCCTTTGTTTCGCAACTCAGAAATAGGGAATTTATAAAAGGTATTCTTGTTTTTTGTTAAATCCTTTGTCAAATCAAACGATAATCCTATGGCAAACAAAGAACCATTTGCCGCAATTCTCGAGTTTACGGATGACATTGGATCAAAGTGCATCAGTCCATAAATCTCAGAGGTGTCCCTAAATCGTTTGAAATTATATAGTCCTTCGCACAATGTTTCTACCGAATCCCAACCTTTATTAGTCATTTTATATATATCCAATAGGTGTGGATGTTTGCCTACACGCTTTGTTCTGGATCTGTAAATAACACTGTCTGAAAAATAACAAGTTTGATAATGATAGGTACTCGAATCGGAATAGATTGAATTTAATAAATTAAATTTATCGCTATAACTTGAAGTGTTATTATTATTACTTGAAAGAGTTGATTTCGCATGATAAAATGAATTTTTAATTTCTAGTTTATTTTTATCTATGAATACGATTTTAGATGATGTCGCATTGCCCATAATAATAAAATCACCGTCGGTCGAAATAAATGAATTCTCGGACAATAAATAGTTCATACCATCAAATTTCACTATTAGTGTATCTGAAAAAACGATTTTGTTGTTTTTTATATTGAATTTCAAAAATTCAATCCCTTCGTTTGATTCGATTAAACTTTTGCATAGAATTCCACTTTGTTTATCAATCATTGAAAGCCAGTCAAAACCAATTTCATCCATTTTGTAACTTTTTCTAAAACCACATACTTTGGATTTTGAAATCTCATATTCGTAAATCGTATTACTTACTAATAAGTAAAGTTTGTTTTCAACTACGTAAAAGGAATTCAGTTGATGTTTGGGTTGAAGTTTATGATCCTTGAATTTTTTACCAACAGGCACTTTAATTATTTTGGAAATGTGCTTTTCAAAACTAAAGAGTTCAAAATTTAGTGTATCAATATCAAATAATAAATTTTCATAAAAATCTTGAAAATAAATAATAATTCCCGTTTCTTTACCCGCTGCATTTACCGTTTTATTTATTCTAAAATATGGATATTTGTAATCATGTAATTCTTGACTATCTGTTAATAATGTAGTAGAATTAACACATACCAAATTTTGAGAATAGGCATGGTTATAGAACCATTTTGAAAAAAATAAAAATACGAATAAAACCCACTTTGTAATTTTAAATACCATTTTATAAATCAGAAATAATTTGAACTCCCTTACTACAAATAAGCGCAACTTCAGATTGAGTTAATCCGTTGGATTTTCATTGTAGCTTGATAATCGATCCCAATAGGTTATTATGCATATATTTAACCAACGGGATGATTTAAACAAATATAGTAAAATTACATCAATAGAATCCCATAAAGGAATAAATAACCATCTAAACGTTTAAATAGTCAAAATATTCCCGTTCGGGAAAAGCCAGGCTTGAAAAATTTTGTGGTGGTCGGAAGAACCGGACTTAAATAAACACCCATTCTATTTTCCACCCCGAGCAAAGCCATTTCCACTTTTTCTGCGGCCGTTTCCACCTTTTGAATTGTTACCAGCGGGACGGTTGGAACTTGGTTTACGCTGTCCTTGACGCTGTCCTTGACCTTGTTTGGCGGGAATTCTGTTTTCTGG
>CAMDDG010000045.1 GCA_945890895.1 Chitinophaga pinensis
TACGGAGTATTTCACCATCCACCCAGGAGACTTAATTTATACAGGAACACCAGCTGGTGTTGGTCCAACCGCGAAGGGGGATGTATTTGAAGGATTTTTTGAAGGACAATCCGTATTTAGTCTTAAAGTGAACCCATAAATTCAAAAAAATTAAGTAGTTTTGCCACCCCTTAAAAGGGGTAATAACCATTCGGCGAGGTAGCTCAGTTGGTTAGAGCACAGGATTCATAACCCTGAGGTCCCGGGTTCAAATCCCGGTCTCGCTACAACTTTCAAGTTGAAAATGAACCACTTACGTTAAATCGTAGGTGGTTTTTTATTTTAGTTAAACTCTGTGTCATGTTTTGTGTCATGTTTTGTGTCATGTTTTTTCACTTTTTACCGAAAACACGAACCTTTAATGCTGATATTTCTACTGCTGTTAACACCTTAGGGTCAAGGTAATATTTCTCTAATACTTGGGTGGTAGAGTGCGAGCTAACAAGTCCTGTATCGTTACCTAAAACCTGGTGATGCCATGTCAAATAGGTTTTACGAAGGGTACTTAAACTAATGTCCTTTTTGATACCAGCACCCTTTTTGTAATGAGTGAATCCTTTACTTAAATCATTCATCATAGTTTTTGTAATCCTATCTCTATTGGGAGATAATATGTATTCATCTTTTCCTATTTTTTCATTCATTCCTAGTTCAATCAGAAAATCCTCTAGGTCTGCATTAATACCTATGTACTTTTTTCGCTCCTTAGCATCTTTTTTTATTCTGTTTACTTTCAAATTATCTATAATGAATAGCTTAACACCTTGAGGCGTACTATAAATGTCCGACCACTTTAAATCTACTACCTCCTCACGTCTGCCTCCTGTTAAAAGGAATAATTTAAATCCATCTTTAAGAAATGGTTTGTATCTATTTTCTATCTTTCCCTTGCCTCTAAGTTTCACTATTGGGTCAATTGTATCAACTGCAGTTAATATTCTGATAAATTCTTCCTCTGTGATTGTATCAATAATTTTAGTAATAGATGGTTTAGGAACAAACTTTCTAAATGGGTTTTTCATCTCTATGTTTTCAACTTCAATAAGAAATTCAAAAAATGTACGAATAGCTTTGAAGCATTTATTGAAAGTTGCAGATGAATAGTTTTGCTCAGCCCATTTATAAAAATTAGATACATCCTCAATTTTTATATCAGTTGGTCTAGTTCTTTTGATATTTTTTGATAAGGCAACATTCTCAATTAGTTTCCAACAGAATCTTACACATTCATCAATATGATCTTGAGTTAAATTCTTTTTAAGGTGTGCATATTTTGACTTACCCTCCATGTATTCTCTATATTTAACTACAGCATCTCCAATACTATAATCGGTAAGGCTATCTGAATCTGTTTGATTAACCTTTTCGAATCCATTTTGAATTAGTTCTTTCTCAATTAAAGCACATTCAATTACAGCGTCGTTATAATTTACTGCTTCCAAGTAAAACGATTTAGTAGCATTCTTCGTTCCAGGTATGTGAATTCTTACTCGGTATACTTGTCGGTCATAATGCCTGCACTTTCTATTGTCTACTCTGCAGGTCCTACAAAATATTTTTAGTCCTTTATGTGGGTTCTTTGGTAACGTAAGTTTTATCATCCTAATAATCTTTTATATCGATCTTTATCCTTTTTATTAATATTTGAGGATTTAACTCTTGGAATAGGGGAGATTTCATCTTCTAATAATGTAATCGTCAAATTATATACTGAAAGATCTTTAACTACATCACGGTATCTATCCTTCCATTTGTCTGGGTACTTGTTTCTTAGTTGCTGTACAAATGGCTTGTCAATCTGACTATCCACTTCAATTTGGTAGACAAATGAGTTATTGAGAAATCTATGAATTTTGATACTCTTTTCTTGAAGCCACTTCTTTGCTGTTTCAATATCTTTGACATTAATTTTCTCAGCCACCTGAGCTAATGTTAGGGTGTCTAAACTTCTTGATATATTGATAAAATCTTCTGACATTTTTTATCTTTGGATTTAAAAATTATGGTTAACCTATACGCCATAAGGTTTTACAACAAAAATTAAGAGCTCAATTCTTCGAAATATTCATTCCCTTGATAAATATATTCATCGTAGCAGATCTCATCTAATGGTCCATATTGTGTATCATACTTACCACAGAGATCTAGATGATTGTATATATCCTCGTCACATTTAATTGTTCCGGATTTTATCAAATCTTTTATCTCATCAATCATTAGTTGATCAATTTCAAATTCAACCTGAGTCACTGCTGTAACATGTAAATCAAATACTAATTCCATTTTTAATTTGGTTTTTTTTCGTGGTTATAACCTCCAACATTTATGTTTATTAAATTATAAAGAACTTTTTTGGTAAATAAAAAATATGCCTATTAAATGTTTTTCCACATTAATCTCTTAATGATTCGATAGATGACTGACACTGATACACCATACTCAATTGCTAATCTTTTTTTTCCGTAGACATGTGCGTTATATTTTTTTCTTATTTCGCGAACCTTACTTTTATCAAGCTTTGTCTTACGGTTTTCAGAGTCATTATACTTCACAAGTGCTAACGGCTGCACCCCTTGATACTTTTGTTTGTGGAGTACAGATAGCATATCATAAGAGATTAACTGTTTATCTGTTTTCTTGGAGAATGGAGAAGATTGAATCTTATCAATCTCCTCCTGAATTTGTTTTATGTTCATAGCTTATTATTTTAAGAAGTCTATTTCCCACACTGACTGAAAACTATCAGGGTACTCCTTTTTAAGAATCGCCATTTTTTCAATGAGACGAATCGATCGTTCTGTCAGTTGCTCCCAGTTATCCCAGATAAAGTTTAGCATAATGAATTTTTCATCCTGATCCAATTCGAACTGTTTAAGACAGTCCGTCCTTAAAACCACATCGGCAATCCAACCCCATAGTTCAGCATTGGTGAGAGAAAAGTCTTGAACCATACAACGTGATCTGATTGCATTCTTATGTGCCAATAGTGACGCCTTACCTTTACCTTTCTCACGAGCAGCTCTAACTTCATCATCTGTTGGTAGCTGGATGTTGGAAACCAATATGAATGACATAGACTTACAATCAACTGAGAACCCAAGCTTTCCCTCTTCTTCATGTTGCTTGATTGCTTCTTTTTGTATTTCACTTAGACTGCTCCATTGTGACTGCAATGATTTTTCATATGTGAACTTTCTTGGGCCGTGCAGTGCTGATTTCAATTGATTGCAACTAGCCTCTGTTGCAACTAGTGTGTCTACGTCATCACAGAACACTATTATCCTTTCTTGAGAGGGGTTTGAGTAGTTGATTACTGCTAATTGAACTCCAAAAGCGAACATAGATACATTACCTGTTACCATTAAGTACTTTACTCCAGAGGTCTCAAGGTGTTTGGTAATCTCATAACTTTTACCAATGCCAGGATATCCGTAGATAAATTTGTGAGGGTAATTGTCATCATCCCTAAGTTGTTGGAGTTTTGATACTATTTGTAAAAACCTTAGTCTGTTTTGACCACCTAAATCTAAGGCTTCATTCTTCGACATGCCAAACACGTTGGACTTTTGAATTGTATGCATGATATTTGATATTAAACTTTGAATATTTGTTTGATAATTAAGCTGCTATTTTCTTACTCTTGTCAAATTCGTATTGACAACGCTTTACAGCTATATCGAAATACTCTTTTTCTTTCTCGATGCCAATAAACTTGTAATCTTGACCTGCAGCAATACTTTTACCCGTGCTACCGCTGCCGAAAAACGCATCTAAAGTAGTCCCTCCAATAGGTGTAACTAATTCGATTAAGTAGCGCATCAAAGCAATTGGTTTTACCGTTTTATGAGTGTTTTTTCTTGGAGTTGTTCTTAACTTATGAGGTACATTCATTTTATCCTGTCCTTCGTCTCGTCCTTTAATCGTTAACTCATTATTTGTCAATCCCTCTTCCTTTTCTTTTTTTGAAGGTTTTGGACAGTAGAAAAATCTTGATGCACCACCCTTGTCACTATAAGTATTATATCTAATTGCGTATTTGTACTTTCCATAAATTGGTGATGTGTCTTCTCCGACCCATTTATTTTTTGATGATTTAGTTATTCCGGACTGTTCGTCTAAAATCTCACCTGCTATCTCATCAAAAATTATATTTGCTGGAAATCTTCCTTTATCTGTGGATTCATTATTAATTCTGCATCTGTCAATGTTGATCCCACCAGTGCCCCACGTTAATACATTTTTTGCAACACTACCCTTGAAAGGCTTTCGGGCAACAACGATTGGTTCATGTGCCGGTTTTAAATTTGTACCATAACCTTCGTATGGTTTTGCCTCTTCCGATTTAGTTTTATATGGTAGTAATTTTTGACCATTAGGTTCATATGTTCCATCTGGATGTATCCTTGAAGCAGTTGCAATTCTGTGACCTCTGTTTTCATGACCAAGGGCTTTATCGATGCTCAATCCAAGGTTGTGTGACTTAGGAAATCCACTTGCATAAACCCACATGATTTGATCTCTGATTTCAAAGCCCGCATCCTCTACATTTACTGCCATTCGATGGTATGTTTTGCAGCTTCCAAAGGATAACACATAACCACCAGGTTTCAAAACCCTAAGACACTCTTTCCAAAACTCAATACTTGGAACATCATGGTCCCATTTTGATTTCATGAATTTAATCCCGTAGGGTGGGTCGGTCACAATACTGTCTATTGAATTGTCTGGCATTGATCTTAAAACATCCATGTTATCACCATGGTAAATAAAATTACCTTCACCAATTTCTACTTTGTCAAACTGGTTTTCAGGTATTACATCATAGATGTCCTCTGGGAAATAAGTGCTTAGTACTTGAGCCTTGGTATAACTTGCAGTGCCATTGTTTTTATTGACTACAGTTACATTTTCTGGGTAAACCAACGTTTCTCGGTCGTTGATTTGGTCAAATATATTTTTCATGTTAATTATTTTATAATGTTACTTGTATGAATTTGTTTATGTACAGTATGAACTACCCTCCGATTTAAGGCCAGCCACTTCGAGACTGGGTTCGTTTGATTAGGAGTATAATATTTATTGAATTATAATTCGCCATATTGAGAATTTTAAGTCGACAAAAAAACGAGCTCTTCACCCGTCTTATTTGTCAAAGGTTTAGTTTAAAAGTTTAGTTTGCCTTTGTCTTTGATTCGGTTCATATTGCACTTGTGGTCATCTTTTGCCTTTGTGAGCATTATCTCCTTGTGAGATGCATCTTCTTTACCTCCCTTTATTGCCCTAATTTCTTTATGATATCGTTCCTCTTCTTGTTCCAGCTCCTGGGATATCTTGTTCTCCTGTTCCATTCTTGTCTTAATGGCTTTTTCTTGATTCTTTTTGTGCAATGCTATTTCCCTTGACATACGATAACGTTCATGCGAATATTGTTCCAAATCGCTTAACTGTGACTCAAGATATTCAATTGTGATATCTTCCTTGTTGATCAAATCAGCCATAATGCTTTTGATTTCGATTAGAGCTTCATTCATAAAGGATGGATCGGATTTAAGTTCCTCCAGGCTATTATATTGCGGATAGTCTTCCATCTTATTAAAATATCTTCTGATCTCCTTCTTTCCAGTGTATAAGTCGAAGAACGCCGCACGAATTACTATGTAGCTAAAATAATTATCACCTGACTTCTGAGACTGTATTGAGAAAGCTAACGTGGGATTTTTGTAGCACCTCAATTGTAGTATCTTTCTTTCAATCAAACCCATGATGGTTAGCCATCTTTTCCTTTGGTCGGTTTCGCTTTCAAACAGGTTCAACAATTTGGAGAGGTCGCTATTGAACTTAATTTCATGTGTATCCGACTTAATGCTACTTGACATTTTCAGGTTCGACTTAGAGTCGTCTACGAAATTGTCAATTTTCCCTTGTCCTTTGGTTTCACCAATGAATTCAGAGAACACTGGAGCTAGGTTCTCCTTGGGTGGTGCTTGTTTGGATATGTTGATGTCGCGGTAAGCCATTTTCTTCGTTTGAGGGTACAAAGATAATCATTTTATTGAATTCTCAAAATACATTTTGAGAATTATGCTAATTTTTTGTTAACAGAATCACATGGAGCATTCAAAATTATACTGAAAAGCAATCATGTATTGACTTTGATATGATTTCAGGTAATAAAAAGAATAATGTCGGGAGGTCTGCCAGGAGGGGGCTGGGGGTCCTCCTCCCGTTGCCCCCCTTATATATACATATATATGTTATCGCCAAAAGGGCCCCGATACTGCGTTCAAAATTTCTGGGTAAAATTTCCAGGATTTCAAGAAATACCCAAAAGTCGATTTAAAAATTCTGCAAAAAATTTAACCCCAGCAGGACTTTAGACTTTACTTATAATCCGTTGGTGTTTATATTATATCAGCACTTAATTTATTTATATGGGAAATAAATAACAATGCAAGTGCATAAAGATTTTGTAAGTCCTCCATTCGATTAACCACCCATATTGGTGAACGAGTGGAGGCAATTTATTTTTATGGCTAATCATAAAGAACAATATCTACATATCGCTCCACACATTCTGAGCGATATTAGATTAGATCCAACGAAGAAAATATTATTATCCTATATTTTATCTTTTTCAAAAACCGAAAAAGGTTTTTATGCAAAAAACGAAACTATTGGTAAGCTACTTGGCATCAATCCAGATGGAGCATCAAAACAAGTAAGTCAACTTAAAAAATTAGGTTGTATAGAAACGAAAATATTTTATAAGAACTATAAAAGTGTAAGAAGAATTAAAATAGTAAAACAATCCAACATAGAACAATCAAATAATCTCTATATCAACATACCGTATTCAGTTTTGTTTGATGAAAAATTATCCTCAACTCAAAAACTATTATTATCAGAAATATTAGTTTTAATAGAATTAAAACAAGGCTGTATTAAATCTAATAGAGAATTCGGAGAACTATTAGGCATTGGCACTTCAGCAATTTATAAACAAATAAAGAAATTAGTTGAGATGGATTACATAATAGTAAATAATAGTTTTAATCAAAGAAAAATAGACTTGACTAAATCCTACATCACAAATAGGTTTGTTCCTAAATCACAAAATGGTTATTCCCAAATCACGAATTGTTTTGTTCCTGCATCACAAAATGGTTATTCCTGTGGGGAGAGTATAATTACTACAGTAACTAATTCAAAAGAAATAGTACCAGTATTAACTCAGTTAACTATTACAGAAAAAATTATTGAAAAGAGTGAAATTCAAATACTGGAACAAAAAATTATTAATTCATGTTCGCAGGGGCAAGAGCTACTTAATCAGTTTAAAAAATATTGTATTGATAACATCTGGATGTTTGCTACTACAAAACAGGAAATTGAACAGATACATCAGCTATATAAAGAATATAAAGCTGCTACAAAAAATTTAGAATTAAATAGCCCCTCAACGAAGACGTGAGTGAAACGAACGGTAGACGAAGTCTCACGACTTCAAACCCATCCCCCAATTCCGCTCACCCCCCTTCCCATGAATAACAAGCCTTGACCTGTTTCGGAAAGGTTGAAATGGGTACTATTGAATTTATTTTGGTCTAAATGTCTTAATTTTTCTCTAACCTCCTCTGGTACTACCTAAAATTGAATATTTCGTCCATATTGTCATATTACAAGAGGTATTTTACTTTTTCTTTCTCCTGTACTTCCCTCTGGTCTTGTAGTAATACTTGGATTTAGACTGGTTTTTAATAGCATTAGGCCGGGTGCTAACAGATTTTCTGATATAGCCCTTTCTGAACTGACCTTTATAATTTATCGAGGGCGGGACATAGGTCGATTTTGAGGGCCTTTTTACCTCTTGGGTATCGGAACATCCAATTAAGAAAATAAACCCGAAAATGAGGAGTTTTATGACCTTCATTGTCAATCTAATTTATCATTAGTGATTAATAGTTCTGGTAGGGTATTCAGCTTTCCATATACAATCGCATTTTGTTCGAACTTTTTACCAATTTTTGACGCTTCGTCTCTGATTATTCCAATTACGAATAAACTTAACTCTGGTTCCCATGCTGGGTCTTCCCCAACTCCATGCCCTTCAAAAGTTATATAATCTTTGGTTAACTCCTTCAACTCATCGTGACGTACTTTATTTTCATCATTTGTCAAGACTCTTGAATATGGGTTGTATGCAGTAATAAACGCCCACTCAGCTGATTTATGCTTTATTAGTAGCATATCAACAGCTTGATTTAATACTCCAATCTCGATTGTTAAATCTGGTTCAAACACTTTGTATTTTGTGTTTTTATAGGCTTCTATTAGGGCGTTCATTATTTTTATTTTAAAGGCTTAGTCATGTTTCAATTGGATCTTTCTATTACATATATTAACTAATGATTCATTAATTAATTCTAAATCATCAACATCTTCTTGCGTCAATTCAGATTTTAATAATATTTCAATCTTAGCCTGGTACTGTTCTATTAGTAGTCGCTTATGTATCTCAATTACTCTTTCTGATTTGTTATTCCATGAGAACATCAGAAAATGCCATGGGAATTTTCTTCTTAGGTCTGAATACATTCTATTTGAAATCCCGCCTGGTACATCTTTCTGGGTAGACATTTCCTTCAAGATCCGCAAATACTCCTCTTTTCTCTTTTCGGTCATATGTTTAAGGTACTTTGATTATAAAGTAAGATTTGTAAAATAATTGATATAAAAGAGTATTTGACCTTTTCTGTCAAACAAATTATAAATTAAGATAATGAATAAATTCAAATATTCCTTAACTTGTGTCTTTATCCTATAATTTAGAAAATAGATGAAGAAAGTACTCAGATTAGATGAGATTTTAAAAGAAAAACACATTCAACAGAAAGACTTAGCCTCAAGGCTGGGTGTAAGCAAGGTTAGTGTTTCATATTGGTGCAACAACCAGACTAATCCAAGTATTGACACATTAGTGAACATTGCTAAGGTATTAGAGGTGAAGGTGTCAGAATTAATTAATGAATAATAGAAATAAATATAATGGATAAGTTAGATCTAAAAAGTATTGATTTTATCAATCAAAATATAGAGAAATTAGCCGAGATATTTCCTAACTGTGTTACTGAAGGGAGCAATGGCAAACAGATAGATTTTGACCTCCTCAAACAGGAGCTAAGCCATTCGGTAATAGAAGGAACCAAGGAACGTTATCGTTTGGAATGGCCAGGTAAGAAAGAAGCCATTGTTACCGCCAACCTTCCAACCACAAAAACGCTCAGACCAATTCGTGAAGATTCTGTTGATTTTGATAATACTGAGAACATCTATATTGAAGGTGATAATCTAGAAGTACTTAAGTTGCTACAAGAAAGCTATCTAGGCAAAATCAAGATGATTTACATCGATCCACCTTATAATACTGGTAAAGACTTTGTCTATAAAGATAATTTTACTAAGGATGCCTCTGATGAGTTGTTAGCAAGTGGTCAAAGAGATGAGAATAATCAAAGGATGGTTGTCAATCCTGAAACAGCAGGAAGATACCATTCAGATTGGTTAACAATGATGTATCCAAGATTGAAATTGGCTAGAAATCTATTGACTCAAGATGGTTTAATATTTATTTCAATAGACGATAATGAGCAACACAACCTCAAAAGATTATGTGATGACATATTTGGAGAGC
Organism: Chitinophaga pinensis; assembly: GCA_945890895.1. GTDB lineage: Bacteria > Bacteroidota > Bacteroidia > NS11-12g > UBA955 > VMCP01. The sequence goes on from CAMDDG010000045.1 coordinate 9,731, forward strand.
ATAATAAACTTGGAACAATTGCCAATATAAATAATCCAAAAGGAAGATCAGATGATAAGTTTATAGCTACCGCACATGAATACATTTTGGTTTATGGTAAAGATTCAGAGCATACAACAGTTCAAGGGTTTGAACCAGAGGAAAATATCATAAGAAGGTATAATAAAGAGGATAATAATGGCGATAAATTTAGAGAAATTGACTTGAGAAAGACAGGAGATGCTGATAAGCGAACTGACCGACCTGATATGTTTTATTACTTCTATGCTTTAGAAAACAATCTAAATGATTTAATTGTCACTAAAGAAAAGGCTCAATATCCAGATAGAATTGAAATAACACCTGTCAGAGACGATAATACAGATGGACGTTGGCGCTGGGGTTTCCAAACGGCAAAGGATAATATTCATTGTGTTTATGCCAAATTTATGCCTACAAGAAAAATTTGGGGAATTTTTGAAAAAGATTACTTAGAAGGAAGAGAACCTGTGAAATCAACAAGCTCTTGGACTCACAAAGATGTGAACAGTGAAAGAGGTAGCGAGCAAATGATTGAACTGGGTTTTGATAAAGAGACTTTTTCAAGACCTAAACCGATTGGAACTTTAAAAAGAGTCATGGAAATTGGAACCATACAAAGGGAAAAATCAATTGTACTTGACTTCTTTTCGGGTTCTGCAGGTATCTGCCAAGCTTTATTGGAACTTGTATCTGAAGGGAAAAGAGATTTGTCATTCATAGCAGTTCAATTACCTGAAGAAACTCCTTTTGAAAGCTCTGCACGCAAAGAAGGCTATAACAAAATAACAGAAATAGGTAAAGCAAGAATTAAAAAAGCTTCTAATAAAATAAAACAAGAAACAAATGCTGAAATTGATTACGGTTTCCGTGTTTACAGGTTAGATGAAAGTAATATGCAGGATGTGTATTATAAACCTAAAGATTATAATCAATCCACTCTTGACTTGTTCTCTGATAATATAAAACCAGACCGTAGCCCCGATGATTTGCTTATACAAGTAATGTTGGATTGGGGATTACCATTGAGTTTAAAAATCATTAACGAAACGATTACTGGCAAGCAAGTGTATAAAGTTGCGAATAATTCACTTTATGCATGTTTTGATAAAGATATTGATGAGCAATTTGCTAAAGAACTAGCAAAGGACAAACCGTTGCGTGTCGTGTTCAAAGATTCTGGATTTAAGGATGATACTGCTAAAACCAACGTTAAACAACTATTGAAACAATTGAGCCCAGATACAGAAATGAAAGTATTGTAATGAAATTAATAGACAACGTTAATAATCGATTGGGTGATGACTTAAAAGAGTCAATCAAAAAAGGCAGTAAACTTAGTATTGCTGCGTCTTCTTTTTCTATTTATGCATATGAATCGTTAAAGAAAGAACTTGAATCCATTGATGAATTGCGTTTTATCTTTACTTCACCAACTTTTGTAGAAGAAAAATTCAAAAAAGAAGTGCCTAAATTCTTTATCCCTCATTTATTTAAAGAGGCAGATCTATGTGGAGGCGATTTTGAATTAAGACTCAAAAATAATTTAAATCAGAGATCTATTACCAAAGAATGCTCTAAATGGGTTCAATCAAAGGTTAAGTTTAAAACTAATTCTAATTTTAGCACCCCATTGAATTCTTTATTGCACATCAATTCACTTGACAATAGTAATGATGCGGCTTATTTAAATGTTAACAATTTTAATACTTCAGATTTAGGTTTAACAGAAAGTAATGGCTTCCCAACCCTAATACAAAAATCAGTCTATCCTGAAAGCTTAGCATATCTAAATTGGTTTGACCAAGTATGGCAGAATGAAGATAATTTAAGGGATGTAACAACAAAAGTACAGGAGTACTTTCAAAATGCGTTCTCAGAGAACTCTCCAGAACTAATATATTTTATTACCCTTTATAATATATTCAATGATTTTCTTGATGATTTGTCATTAGACAACATTCCAAATGATAAAATCGGATTTAAAGAAAGTATAGTCTGGAATAAACTATACAATTTTCAAAAAGATGCTGTTATTGGTGCAATAAATAAATTAGAGAAATATAACGGTTGTATAATCGCTGATAGCGTTGGTTTAGGTAAAACCTATACTGCCCTTGGAGTGATAAAATATTATGAGATGAGAAATAAGGATGTTCTTGTCTTGTGTCCTAAAAAATTAGAGGCGAATTGGAATACATACCGATATAATGACAAAACAAATGTTCTGTCAGAAGATCGACTCAGGTATGATGTGCTCTTTCACACAGACCTATCGAGAGAAAAAGGGATAAGTAATGGTAGAACATTAGAAAATGTCAATTGGGGTAATTATGGCCTTATAGTCATTGATGAATCACATAACTTCAGAAATAATAACCCATATTCTGATAGGGAAAATAGATATCAAAAATTGATTCGTACAGTTATTAAAGAGGGCATTCAAACAAAGGTGCTAATGCTTTCCGCTACACCAGTAAACAATCGATTTAATGATCTTAAAAATCAATTAGCACTAGCTTTTGAGGGAAATACTGACCAATTAGACAAAAACCTTGGACTTAAATCTAGCATAGATCAGATATTTAAAAGGGCACAGCAGTCATTTAATATTTGGAGCAAATTAGAGGTTGGAGATAGAACTACAAATAAACTCCTAGATATTTTAGATTTTGACTTTTTTGAAATCCTAGATTCCTTAACTATTGCCAGATCCAGGAAGCATATTACTACGTATTATGATACTACTGATATTGGTAAATTCCCATTAAGGAACAAACCGATATCTATCCAAAAGCCACTTACTGATGATGGGAAAGTTAGTTATGTTCAAATTGCAGAGAAACTTACACAGTTAAACCTTTCGGTTTATTCTCCCTTGAATTATATACTTCCTTCTAAAATTCAAGCATATGCACTTTTATATGATAAATCATTAAAGTCAGGAAGTTTCAAACAAGTGGATAGAGAAAGAAGTCTTCAAATTCTAATGCGAATAAACCTACTAAAGAGACTGGAGAGCTCTGTGGATTCATTTAGATTAACACTTGAAGGGATAATACTATTAATAGAAAATGCATTAAAGGCTATTGAAAAAGGGTCAAGTGGGGACTATGAAGGAATAGATGCAAAGCTAGATGATGAAGAATTTGATTGGGAATCAGATTGGGGTGAACAAGACAATGTGATTGGCAAAAAAGTTAAAGTACATATAGCAGATATTGATGTCCTAAAATGGAAAGAGGATTTAGCAGATGATTTATTTGTCTTGAATTCTATATGGGATAATATTGTAGAAATTCGTGGTAAAAATGACAATAAATTAAATAATCTTAAAAATCTAATTCAGGGCAAAATTGAGAATCCTATAAATGTTGGTAATAAAAAAGTAATTGTTTTTACTGCATTTGCTGACACTGCAAATTATTTATATGAGCACATTAGTCCATATTTTAAAGAACAATTTGGTTTAAATACAGCAATTATAACCGGATCTAGAAAGCTAAATAATTCAAAGAGCATACCATCAGACTTCAATACATTACTTTCTTGTTTTTCACCTAGGTCAAAGGAGAAAGATAAAATATATCCAAATATAACAGAGTCAATAGATATTTTAATAGCAACTGATTGTATAAGTGAAGGCCAAAATTTACAAGATTGTGATTACCTAATTAACTATGATATACATTACAATCCCGTTAGAATTATTCAACGATTTGGTAGAATAGACAGAATTGGATCCATAAATGAATCGATTACTTTAGTTAATTTTTGGCCTGATATAACTTTAGATGCGTATATTAATTTGAAGCAAAGGGTTGAGAATAGAATGCTAATAAGTAATATGGCAAGTACTGGAGATGATAATATCTTAAACACAGATGAAGCAGATTTAGAATACCGTAAAATTCAGTTGCAAAAATTACAAGATGAAATTATTGACCTTGAAGATTTACGTGAAGGAGTTAGTATAACGGATTTAGGGTTAAACGATTTTAGAGTTGACTTAGCAAATTTTATAAAGGAATCTGGGGACTTAAACGATATTCCTGAAGGTATACATGCGGTGGTAGAATCTTCATCCCTATTACCAAGAGGTGCATTATTTGTTTTAAAGAATATCAATTCAAGTGTAAATATTGATAAATTAAATAGGCTGCATCCTTATTATCTTGTATATATGCAAGATGACGGGAATCTTCATTTAGGTCATGTAGAGTCAAAAAAAATACTTGATGCGATGAGGATGTTATGTAAGGGCAAAAAAGAACCATTAATTGAATTATGTGAGGTTATATCTAAAGAGACAGATAACTATCACGAAATGACAAAGTATTCTAGCATTCTCAAAAAGTCAATCAAAGCCATTTTAAACAAGGAAGATGAAAAAGAAATTCATAGTTTGTTTAGAAGCGGAGGTACTACAGCACTTGCAGATAAGTTAAAAGGGATAGAGGACTTTAAGTTAGTAACATTCTTAATTGTGCAGTAATGTCACTATTTGACCTACCATTAAGTTCTAAAGTCGATCGAGTTGTTCCCAAAAACTCGTTTGATGATTTTGCATCAAACAAAGTAAAGAAGCTCTTTACTAACCAGATTCAGAAAATACTTTGGAAAAACAAACTATCTGTTGAAACGATAAATCTGCGGGGAAAAGAAATTGATGAAATTCAGATATTTGATATCGAATTAAAAGAAAAGGTTTATATATCTGACATATTAAATTCAATTGATAAATCTATACCTTATCATATCATTTTCACAATAAGGTTCAATGATGATGTATATGTATCTGTTTCGCCAAAACATCTGAATCCTATCAATGGTAATTCTGCGGTTATTGACCATACTTTTAAAACAGAATGGTTTAGTTCCCAGGAATTCAATTTTAAAATTGACTTAAAAAATAACCTAGACGATGTTTTTTATTCCTTCTGTAGTCAATTTTCACCAACCATTAAAAACAATAAAAATTTACAAGAGTTTATAACCACCAACAAGGAGTTAGATCGTTTAAATAGAGACATTCAAAAAATTAAGCAACAAATGACCCAAACGAAACAATTCAATAAGAAAGTAGAGCTCAACCAGAAATTGAATTATTTAGTAAATAACCTTAATTTATTAACTAATTCCAATTCATAAATTGGAATTAGTTTGGTTAGGTTTTTTCTAATAGTTTTGTAGTAAATGAATTGTATGAAACTATATAATACTAATTAGTTCTTTATTTTTTAATCGCTTAATACAATTGATTAGTATGATTATTTATAAATCTCAAAAAGGTAAAAAAAATATTTTTATTTTCAAATCACTTTTATGGAAATATGGATATACCACTATAAGGTAGAGTCTGAATTAAATCAATTTCGTTTTTTTGATTTAATTGACTATGAGGAATGTTCATCTGAGAAGTTAAAGAGATATTTTGTGAATCACATATATGATCGTGAATATTATGAATGGAAAACTATATTAATAGGTACACCAGACTTGAATCTAACCAAGAAGTTAAACCAATTGAAAGAAATAGATTTAACGAGCGGATTAGAAGTTATGATTGTTAACAATAAAGAGTCTTTTTCGAACTTTTGCACAAATGACTTTATTGAAAAAATTAACTTTAAGTATGACAATCTTTCTATCTATGAGATTCATCATGAAGGTCAAATTGCTTATGGTTTAAAAATTCACAAACTAATGACAACAAAATCAATATTTGTTGAAATAGTTGAGAGATTATATTTTGAAATTCCAAAATCTTATTCTCGTTACTTTAAAAAAAATTTTCTTTACTGCAAAAAAAGCGACTTAGAAATGATGCATTCTAAGTTGAAAGAAGAATATAAAGATGAATTTTACAATAAGATTATTTCAGAATTTGTATCAGGTATTAGTATTCTTGAAGTAGAATATTAATTTATTTGTCGTAAATCTTTGATAGGTTTTAATATAGAAAATATACCTGCCTTACGACAAACTGCTATACCTTAATTCCCTTTTCTGTATACCCTATCCACGATTCCTGTATTACAAAATCCCGACTTCCCACCAAAATACATCCTTTGTGCAACTCCTGAGATATCGAGCTATTCGTGAATTCCTTCCCATATTTTTTCAAAGTTTAATTGACCTGTAATACAATCTTGTGATATTTATTACAAAAGGATATTATGAAACTAAAAAAACTCTCAAAAAAGAAAAAGACTAAAATCTTAATAAACGAAATTCAATTTCGAGCATTGGCTCAAAACGTATTGAACGAGCAGGATAAGCAGACCATAAAGAAGACGCATTTAATTAAATTATAGACCCATGCAACAAGAAATCATGAAACCAGTGCATCAGGATAAGGTGGTCTTCATTATTGATACCAATAGAAATCAAGAAGAAAAGTCAATTTACCCTCAATCTTATGAATATGTTGAAGCAGTCTTGAATAGAGTATTAAGAAAGAATAACATTAGTACAGAAAAGCTATTTATCGGTGGTAAAAAAGAAAATTTTGTCAGGTTTTTATCAACTCTTATTGAAAACTACAACTATGATGACCTTCTTATTAATGATGGTACAGATATATACAAAGACGATACTGATTTTGAGTAATTCAAGTCAACTTAAATCAAATAACTTTCCTAACTAATACTTTTTTAGTTTTATTGGTAAAGGCTTTGATCGCTAAAAGTAATGTTATTGCCGGCCAAATGATACCAAAGATACATACACAAACTTCTTTATAATCAGTATGAAATATGTATGCTATGCTTTCAAATAAATAAACAAAGTCGTCAAAAGTTTCTTCCATAATTTTTATTTAGACCAACAAAGTAATTTTCTTTCATGTTAGTTTAAAGTTAAAAGTGTCCCTGAAAAAGCCATTAACAGATTGTTATGTTAATGTTCAAATTGCCAAACAACATTCGTATGATCATTTTCTGGAGAATTCAAAACTTGTTTGGCAAATCCAAATACATCCTTGCCAAACAACATTGACCATTAAATTATAAAATTCTGTTTTTAGAATAAAAATGCATTTAATGTCACTAAATGTCTATCAACTTATACTAATAACAGAAGTATAAGTTGAACTTTTCTATATGTCATTCATTTTCAATCATTTACGTAATAATTGGATTTGAAAATTAATTTTAACTAAGACTTAGATATAATTTAAGCACTAAGTATAAGTTGTCTTCTACCTTAGCACAAAACGTATTTTATGAGTCTGCAAGGTCAAAAAACAACAACAACCAGTATGGAGTGGGATCAGTTCAAATCTTTGATATCGAAGTTGGAAAGGGATGGAGAATATAAGTTCTGTTTGTTAATTGCAATTGGAGTTTTTACTGGGCTTAGAATTAGCGATTTACTGCAATTGAAGTTCAATCAATTCACTGGATTTGAATTTTTAAATATCAATGAAAGGAAAACAAAGAAGGAAAGAAGAATTAAAATCAACTCGGATTTAAAAGACATTCTTGAAAGGATAAAACTAAAAATGGATATTAGGGATGATGATCAATTCATTTTTGTAAACAAGTATGGCACCAAGCCCATTGATAAAAGCTATGTTAATGTAAAGCTCAAAGAAATACTTCATAAGTATGATATTCATTTGGAGGGAAACGTGAGCAGTCATATGTTCAGAAAAACCCTCGGTAATAGGGCTTTAAAGCTAAATAACTACTCAAATGAGTCTATCATTCTACTGATGGAACTGTTCAACCATAGCTCACCAGTCACTACAAAACGATATCTGGGGGTAAGGAATTCAGAGATTGAATCTATCTACGATTCATTGAAGTTGTAAGCAGCCTAAAATGAAAAATCAAGAACTTACGTTAAATCGTGGGTCCTTTTTTGTGTCATGAAAACATCACTTTTTATCTTGAAACACATGCTATCATTGGGTTTTATTGCGTGAGGTTTTTGAGTTCTCATCATTAACATCTGTCTTTAACAACATCCTCTTTAAATTGTAGAATCTGTTTCTTCATCTCCTTAATCTCCTTCATCTTCTGTTCCAAAGAAGTCAACTTATCATCAAGAATTTCGAGTTTTTGTTTCTTGGTGTATTTCCTGTTGTACCAGGCGTCAATGATTTGACCTATTTCCTTGATAGTAAACCCGACGGATTTTGCGTCGCTAATGAATTCAAGTTTTTCAACAGTTACATCGTCATAGTGGTAATAATTATTTGACTTAACCGATTCATCTTGTTTTCCCTCGATTAAACCTGACTTCTCATAGAAGCGAATCGTATGAGTAGAAATCCCTGTTTTCTTTGATAGTTCGTTTATTAACATATTGCAAATATAGTGTGTTGAAAAATAAATAACAACTATAGACTATACTCTACTGTTGTTAGTTTGAAAATAACCGAATAGTTTCGTTGAACAAAAAATAAATTCAAAATGAAAAAGACAATATTGATTACAGGAACTTCAAGTGGAATTGGGAAATCAACTGTTTTTGAGTTTGCTAAAATGGGATGGAATGTAATTGCAACTCAAAGGCATCCTGAAAATGAGTTAGATTTTAAGGACTTACCCAATGTGAAACTATGTGCCCTAGACGTTACCAATCTTGAAAGTATTAAAAATGCAATATCACTAGCAGAAAAGGATTTTGGGAAAATAGATGTAGTTGTTAATAATGCAGGTTATGGCGTTGACGGTGCATTCGAGGCAATGTCAGATGATATCATTGAAAAACAATTTAATACAAATGTTTTTGGACTGATGCGTGTGACAAGAGAAGCGATAAAGCATATGAGACCCAATGGCGGTGGAATGATTATTCAAATTTCAAGCATGGGAGGTAAAATCACCTTTCCTTTATATAGCATATACCACGCTACTAAATTCGCAGTGGAAGGCTTTACAGAATCATTACATTATGAGTTGAGTCAATTTAATATAAAAATGAAACTCATTGAACCCGGTCCGATTGTCACTGATTTTTATGGAAGAAGTCGTCAATTTATTAAACCAACTGACACAAACCAATATGACGGGTTTATTCAAAAATTTAACGATGCTGCCGAAAAAGTAATGAAAGATGCAGAAGGTCCAGAAGTCGTAGCAAAGATGATTTATAAATCTGCAACGGACAATAGTAATCAAATGAGATATGCTGTGGGAAAACCAGGTCCTATGTTGTTGATGCTAAGAAAATTACTTTCGGATAAGTTATACTTTTTAATGGTAAAAAAGAGTTACAATTTATAAATAAATTAAAGAATGAAGAAAGTCGTTATTGTAGGAAGTACTGGAATGGTTGGAGGTATTATACTTCAATTATGTTTGCAGCATCAGGATGTCATTGAAGTTACTGCTCTAGTTAGAAAGTCAACCAATATCCAACATGAAAAATAC
>CAMDDG010000046.1 GCA_945890895.1 Chitinophaga pinensis
ACTCGTCTAAAGATCATATGGTGGCTATGGCGAGGGAGTCCACCTCTTCCCATTCCGAACAGAGAAGTTAAGCCCCTCAGCGCAGATGATACTTGGGTAATACCTGGGAAAGTATGTCGCCGCCAACCTTATTGAAATCAAAGCCTCACGTTAGTGAGGCTTTTTTTTTGCCCACTTTTTTGCCCAAATATTTTATGTATGATTCAGTTATTTTTTGTTTCTAATTATTTATTTATATATTTGCAAACTAACAATCGTTAGTTAGTACATGACTCGCAAGGAAGAAATAAGACATAAAGCTTTGGAAATCATGAAAAAACATGGTTTTAATGGGCTTACTATGCGACTTCTTGCCAAAGAAATAGGAATTGAAGCACCCAGTATTTATAATCATATTGCATCAAAAGATGAACTGTTAGAAATAGTTTGTTTTGATTTAGCATCTCGATTTGAATCTGCTGTATTGGAAGTAAATGATATTTATTTTAATGCTCCAGAAAAGTTGTTCATGTTGGTAAAACTCCATATAGAAATATTGTGTGATGATTTAAATGCGTCTTCGGTTTTTATGCACGACTGGCGTTATTTGAAGGATTTAAAAAAGAAAGTATTTATACAGCAGAGAAACAATTACGAATTACAGATTCGGGAAATTATCAGATTAGGTATCGAAGAAGGTTTTTTTAATGAGGTGGATACCCGGTTTGCAACAATTACCCTTTTAAGTTCCTTGAATAGCGTAGTAGAATGGTATAAACCTTCAGGTGCATTATCTCCTGAACAAGTGGCCGTCCAACTGAATCAGTTTGTGCAGACTGGGTTAAGAAAACATTGAAATTAAGTATAAAAGTTAAAATCAGTAAAAATTAATTCAATTAAAACTAAAAACTTTAAAATATATAAATTATAGTAGTATGTACGGAAATGCTTACATCGAAAACAATGGTAAAGAATTGAATTCTTTAACCGCGAATGAGGACCCGATTAAATTGGCTGAATTTGAAGCGAGAATTGCTGCTGGAGAAAAAATTGAACCACATGATTGGATGCCAGCCGAATACAGAAAGCAACTTGTTAGAATGATTGAACAACACGCACATTCTGAAATTATTGGTGCACTTCCAGAAGGTACCTGGATTACCCGAGCTCCAGGATTTCGTCGTAAAATGGCTTTAATGGCTAAAGTACAAGACGAAACAGGTCACGGTCAGTTGTTGTATAATGCAGCTGAAACGTTAGGTAAATCTCGTGAGGATATGACCAACGATTTGATTACAGGTAAGAGCAAATATTCTAATGTATTCAATTATCCAGCAAAAACATGGGCTGATTCAGCAGTGATAGCTTGGCTGATAGACGCTGGTGCTATAGTGAATCAATTAGCGAACAGCAAGGGTAGTTATGGGCCTTACTGTCGTGCGTTAGAACGTATTTGTGCTGAGGAATCATTCCATCTAAAATATGGACATGACAATGTTGTGTTCTTAGCTACAGGTACTCCCAAGCAACGTGAAATGGTTCAAGATGCATTAAATCGTTGGTGGGAACCTATTATGCATTTCTTTGGACCATCCGATAAAATGTCAGTTCATACAGAAACATTAATGAAATGGAAGGTGAAAATGGCATCGAATGATGATATGCGCCAGACATTCTTGGACATGTATGTTCCTAAAATTTGGGATTTAGGATTAACGCTTCCAGATCCAAATTTGCGTAAAAATGATGAAACAGGTAAATGGGAGTATACAGAACCCAATTGGGAAGTATTCAAACAAGTGATTAACGGTAATGGACCTTGTAATAAAGAACGACTTGCTGTTCGACGTAAAGCAGAAGAAAACGGTCGTTGGGTTCGTCAAGCCTTGTTAAATAAAAATGCTAAATACGTAGCACCGCTATCCTGATATCCCCCGAAACTATGAAAATAAAAAGTTTAGATCCCCGTGTTACTCGCTCAAATATTGATGAAGATACTCAAGAAGGTATATTGAACCCTTTAGATCATTTTGAAACTTACGAGGTTTTTGAGCAGCGTAAAAGAGGTATACACCACGTTCATGTTGGTAGTGTTCATGCACCTTCGGCTGAAATGGCGGTAGTATTTGCAAAGGAACAATATACACGCAGAGGGCAATGTGTTAATTTATGGGTAGTGAAAACTTCAGATGTATTTGTAACAGAATACGAAGATTCTGATATTTTTGAAACCACAGTAAATAAAAAATATAGAGAACCCGATGCATATAAAGTAATAGATCGCATTAACGCATTCAAAGAACGAAACGCTAAACAAAACGCTTAACATGGAATTTACAGAAAAACACGTGATGGGCCTAAAAGACCTACTTTATAAAATGGCCGATGATTTGTTGATTTTAGGTCATAGAAACAGTGAATGGACCGGATTAGGACCGATTTTGGAGGAAGATATTGCGTTTTCGAGTATGGCTCAAGATAAAATGGGACAATCGTTGGCATTGTATGAAATCTTGCATGAATTGGGTGAATCGGACCCCGATACTGTAGCATTTACCAGAAATGATCATCAATTTCATTGTTCACAGCTGGTAGAATTGCCCATAGGAGAGTATGATTTCTCGTTGGTGCGTCACTTTTTTTACGATCATGCTGATGCTATTCGTTTCGATATGTTAGCTGATACCGTAGTTGAGCCTTTGCAAATGGTAGCCAAAAAATTCCGTGGAGAAATAAAGTATCATACTATGCACGCGAATACTTGGCTGAAGCAATTGGCGCAGGGTTCAGAAGAAGCTCGATTGAGAATGCAATCGGCTATCAATGAAACGTTTCCCTTTGCATTGGGTATGTTTGAACCATCTGAATACGAAGCTGAACTGATCGAAGCTGGAATTTTTCAGGGGGAAGAAGCACTTAAAAACCAGTGGTTAGAAACGGTGGTTCCGTTGTTGGAATCATATGGCTACACCGTTCCAGATGCGTCAACTGTGACTCCTATTTTCGGGGGACGTAAAGGCGTGCACACCGAATATTTACAACCTTTGTTGGATGAAATGACGGAAGTTTTTCGAATTGATCCTGCAGCTGAGTGGTAATTATTTGTAGATTTCATTTGTAAATTTATTCAATTAAATTACGGTGAATACTTTTTAATAAGGTGTTCACCGTATAAATCTTAATATCCATATCATCAATAATGAATCCACGCGAACAACAAATTAAGTCGGTTTTAGAATTAGTAAATGATCCTGAAATTCCTACAATTTCAATTGTGGATCTCGGGATTGTAACCAAAATTATTTCAGAAAAAGAAAATCAAGCTTATGTGCAGTTAACACCCACATTTTCCGGCTGCCCTGCATTGAAAATCATGGAAAATTTGGTTTCGGCTGCTTTGTTAAACGCTGGATTCAATGAAATAAAGGTAGAAACTTCATTCGAAACTCAATGGAATTCTAATTTGATTTCGGAAAAAGGACTCATTGCTCTAAAAAAGCATGGTTTGGCACCGCCACCAAAACACGATGGATATATTGAATTGGATGTATTGAGCGATATGCCCTGCCCATTGTGTAATAGTAGAAATACAACGTTGCAAACACCGTTCGGTCCAACTTTATGCCGTTCAATTCATTATTGCAACAACTGCAGCAATGCCTTCGAAGCATTCAAGCCGGTTTCATAATAGACATTAGTATTTCAACTACGCTGCTATACTTAGTTACCTTACTTTCATCATTGTCAATGTAAGGGGCCAATTTGAATTTAAACAAATTGCAACAATTCATCCAATTATTCCAACTCCTGCAAGCGTTTTTCAGCAAGAATTAAATCATCTAGTGTATCAACTGATGGACTTTCGTATTCAGTTTCAATGACCTTTATTTTTAATCCGTGATCCAACCATCTTAATTGCTCCAAGCTTTCCGTTTGCTCAAGAAGGGTACTTGGTAAATACTGCAAGGTTTTTAGAACTGAACTGCGGTAGGCATACATTCCAATGTGTCGATAATAGGTATAATCCAAACCACCGCGATTGTAGGGTATAACACTCCGACTAAAGTACATAGCAGTTCCGTCTAAGTTAGATAGCACTTTGACTTTATTGGGGTCTCCAAGTGCATCGGATTTGGAAAATGCTTTTTTAAGCGTGGCAATATCAGTATCTATTTGATTGAAAGCATCTACCAATTTTAATACTTGTTGAGTTTGAATAAATGGTTCATCGCCTTGTAAATTTACAACCACATCACATTCCCAATTGAGTTGATTTAAAGCTTCTGCACAACGATCCGTACCACTGGGTAAATTCGGATCGGTCATAATAACTTGTACCCTATTTCCCAAATTTTCGAATACGGCTTGTGCAATACGGTCATCGTCTGTTGCTACAGCTACACCCATTGTTGGTTGGCATTTTAACGCGGACTCCACCGTATGGATAATCATAGGTTTTCCACCGATGAATGCTAATGGTTTTCCTGGAAAGCGCGTGCTTGCATATCTGGCAGGAATAATGATTCCAAACGAAGGAATCGAATTTATGGTATTAGACGAAATAGAGTCGCTCATTATAGTTTATTCCATTTAACTTAATTATTCTTGGCACTTGGCTCATTCGCTTGGTTTATTAATTCAATGAATAAAAACAAACCCAATAAAATTTCATTTACCCATGTTGAATTTGTCATTCAATTGGCCACTATTGTGGTCCCCATATATGCGAAAAATCCCTCAGTTTTAAGATTAAAAAAATTCACTTTACAGATTAAATATTTGATTATTTTAAACCTTGGGCTTTCAGCGCTTTTAGGATTTTATCATGAATTTCATTATTTTCATAAACCCCAATAAATTCCTCTGATCCGGGTCCAAAAGCGAAAACAGGAACAGCAATTGCCGTATGTTCTTTGGTTGAAAAACTGCCTTCAGTCTTCTTATTAACTTTGTCATAACCGGTTAAACTTAAACCACCAGTTTCGTGATCAGCAGTAACTATTACCAATGTTTCACCGTTTAATTTTGCCCAATTGGCAACCATACCGATAGTAGTATCAAAATCCAGTGTTTCAGAAATTACATAATTTAAGTCATTGTCATGTCCTCCCCAGTCAATTTGACTGCCTTCTACCATCAAAAAAAATCCTTTTTGATTGGAACTAAGTGACTCAATGGCTTTCATAGTTGCGTTTCTCAAAAAAGGACCACGACCTTCAGAGATTTTTTTCACTTCTTTTACTGTATCATAAAACAAAACATAGCGACTGGCTTTAATATCAGAACTTTTGATTTTTTGATAATTGTAACATGAATAACCCGCCTTTTTCAATTTTGTAGTATCAAACAGGGTATAATCCCCTCCAGCAGCCACATCAATAAACCCACCGTAAAAATCTTGTGCAATTTCACGTTCCATGTAACGAGAAGGTTGATGAGCGTAAAAAGAAGCTGGAGTAGCATGTGTTAAACCACAACTAGCAATTACACCGGTGCTGTAGCCTTCAACATGCAGTATTTCAGATAAAGTATATGCTGAAGTAGAGTCTTTTTTTACCCCAATGGCTTTATTAAATGTCTTTTCTCCGATAGAAATTGCGGTTGCTCCAGCACCACTGTCTGTGATAAAACTTGAGGATGAGGATGTTTTGCTAAATCCAATGGCTTGGGCCATTTGAAACACTTGTAAATTATCTTTTTGCGTGGATTGAGCAGCATCCCATTGTGCCAAACCAGTACCGTCACCAATCATTAAAATTACGTTTTTTGGTGTTTTTTTCGGGGGATTGGAGATTGATTTCAGGGAATCTTGCGCTGCTAAATGGGAAATACATCCCAAAACCAAATAGAACAAAATGCTAAATAATTTCATTACTGCAAAATTACGTTCTTAAAAGAGCTTTTTATTAATTTAACAATAAGTATTTGGTCGAATTGTGTAGTTTGTCACCCGCTTTTTCGATAAGCTTCGTATTTTTGTGTATTAAAATTATTATGAACGGATTTTTTCATATTCCAAAGGCTAAAAATGAGCCAGTTTACGATTACGCACCTGGAAGTGCACAACGTGAAAATTTAGTGGCATCTTTGAATCGTTTACGATCTGAAATACATGATATACCTATGTATATCAACGGACAAGAGGTAAGAACTGGTGTTACCACCGATGTGTTTCCACCTCACGATTTGTCGCACAAAATTGCTCAATTCCACAAAGGAACCGCCGAACATGCGAAACAAGCTATTGAAGCAGCTTTGATTGCAAAAGAATCTTGGGAGTCTATGCCCTGGGAACAACGTGCAGCAATTTTCTTGAAGGCAGCTGATTTGTTTGCTACAAAGTACCGCTATGATATTAATGCAGTTACCATGTTGGCTCAAAGCAAAAACGCCTATCAAGCAGAAATTGATGCGGTGTGTGAATTGGTTGATTTCTTGCGCTTTAATGTGCAGTACATGGCTGAAATTTATAATGAACAACCTTCTGAAAACAGTCCAGGAATCTGGAATCGTGTTGAATACCGACCATTAGAAGGTTTCGTTTTTGCAGTGACACCATTTAACTTTACCGCAATTGCCGGTAATTTACCCACTTCTGCAGCTATAATGGGTAATGTAGTTGTATGGAAACCTGCCGATACACAAATTTATTCAGCAAACCTATTGATGAAAGTATTCCGTGAAGCCGGTCTTCCTAACGGTGTAATCAATTTGATTTATGGAGATGGTCCTGAAATTGGCGATGTAGTATTCAATCATCCTGATTTGTCTGGATTGCACTTTACAGGAAGTACTAAGGTATTCCGCCATATGTGGAAAACCATCGGAGAAAATATAGCTAAATACCGTTCGTATCCTCGTATTGTGGGAGAAACAGGTGGAAAGGATTTTATTTTAGCACATCCATCTTCTGATCAAAAAGCATTGGTTGCAGCTATTATTCGCGGTGCATTTGAATTCCAGGGACAAAAGTGCTCTGCGGCTTCACGCGTTTACATCCCTCAAAGCATCTGGCCAAATATCAAAGAAAATTTAATCAGCGAGTTGAAAACCATTAAAGTGGGTCCAACCGAAGATTTTACCAATTTTGTTAATGCCGTAATTGATGAGCGTGCTTTCGATAAAATTGCAGGATATATTGACCAAGCTAAAAAAGATGGTGTGGAAGTGATTTTTGGTGGTGGATATGATAAATCCAAAGGATATTTTATTGAGCCAACCGTTTTATTGGCTAAAGATGCCCGTTATACAACCATGTGCGAAGAAATCTTTGGTCCGGTTTTAACCATTCACGTTTATGAAGATGCAGAATGGAATAACATGTTTAAGTTGGTAGATTCAACTTCAGAATATGCTTTAACAGGTGCCATTTTCTCTCAAGATCGTAATGCAATTGCAGAAGCTACTTGGGCTTTGAGAAATTCAGCGGGTAATTTTTATGTGAATGACAAGCCAACCGGGGCTGTTGTTGGACAACAACCCTTCGGAGGCGGTAGAGGTAGTGGAACCAATGATAAGGCCGGTGCAAAAGTGAATTTATTGCGTTGGACTTCTCAAAGAACCATTAAGGAAACATTTAATCCACCCGTGGATTACCGTTATCCTTTTCTAGGATAAGATATCTCACATATACTGTGCTTTTTATCGTGATTTTGCGGATTTCAATTTCCTCGCTAAGGGAATTGGATTCCGCAATTTCACTTTCTACAGAATCTGCCACAACCAAAATTCTGTTTTTATACATGTAATCATCGTTATTCATGTTGCTTGTATAATTTTGTGACTCATTGATCATCAATGGCATTCCCAATTTACTTCCCGTAGCTTCTACCATTGACTTCGCCTTCATTTTTGCATTTTTTACTGCTGCTATTCGAGCAACATTTTTAAAGCTATCCAATTGAGTATGATTCAATTTGTGGATATAGGCCAATTGTATATCGATTTCATCGAATTGTTCAAAAAGTTTACTTACCAAAGGAGCATTGTTTAATGTGATTTCAAAATTTTTGGTTGAAATTACATCCTTATTTTTTCTTTTGATTACTGCCAGGCTAGAACTTGCATCTTGAAGGGTTAACTTAGTACTCGGAATTCCTAACTTTTTTAACGATTCTTTCAACTTTTGTTCTTGTTCGGCAATGGTAATTTTTTTCTTGCCTTCATATCGATCCATCAATGTAAAATGGACAACAATTTCATTGGGAGCTATTTCAAATTCGTTTTCACCATTTACTTCTATAGTGGGTGTTTGAATTTCAGCAAAGCGTATTGCTGGAGTTCCAGCATTATTTGTGTTTCCTGAATTAAAATTCCCTGAATTGGATTGTTGCGCCATAGAAATTCCTGCAGTGGATAAAAGGAATAGGGGTAAAATATATTTTTTCATATTTATTGGTTGGATGATTTTTATTGATTTTGGATATTTTTAGTATTGAATCTGGGAGTTAATACCGTTAATTTCAAAAAGGTAAATAAATTCTTTTCTATGCAATGTTATAAATACTGAAAACCGTTATGGATATTGAAAACCTTCCAAAACCTGTATGCAGGTTTGTATGTCTTCGTCAGTTATATTTAAATGTGTCACCATTCGAATTTGTTGAGGTCCGAAAATGGCTGCATGAATCGAATGTTCTTTTAAGTAAGCAATAAATTGTTGAAGTGAAACCGACTCAATGAGTTTGAATACCACAATATTGGTTTCTACTGGGAGTATATCTTCCACCCATGCTTGTTCTTCTAAAATAGATTCCAATAATTTGGCTTTAATATGATCTTCTTCTAAACGATGAACATGGTTTCTCAATGCATACAATCCAGCGGCAGCTAACATACCGGCTTGTCGCATTCCACCGCCCATTACTTTTCGAACGCGTCGTGCTTCCTTGATGAATTCTCGATTACCCATTAAAACACTTCCAACTGGAGCCCCTAATCCTTTACTTAAGCACAGTGAGATAGAGTCGAACAATTGGCCGTAATTCTTGGGATCTTGATTCTTTGCGACAATTGCATTCATCAATCT
Source organism: Chitinophaga pinensis (assembly GCA_945890895.1). Taxonomy (GTDB): domain Bacteria; phylum Bacteroidota; class Bacteroidia; order NS11-12g; family UBA955; genus VMCP01. The sequence continues at coordinate 9,008 of CAMDDG010000046.1, forward strand.
GGCACCATCTAAGTGAAGTTTTAATCCAAATTGATGGCAAACTCGATTGATGTGTTCGATTTCAACCATGTCATAACAGCTTCCACCACCGCGATTACTCGTATTTTCTAAACTTACCAATCGCGTGCGAGCGCGGTGTACATCGTCGGGATTGATAATTGGCAGTATTTGTTCGGGGGATATTTTGCCGAACTTGCCTTGTATAAGTCGTGGTTGACATCCAGAATTACGAGCAATTCCACCCCCTTCGTAGTAATAAATATGTGACTCAGCATCACAAATTACCTCATCGCCGGGTTGGGTATGTACGTTGATGGCAATTTGATTGGTCATAGTTCCGGAAGGACAAAATAAAGCAGCATCCATGCCAAACATTTCCGCAGTATATGCTTCTAATTCAAGTACAGATGGATCTTCCCCAAAAACATCATCTCCTAAGGGTGCTTGGAACATAGTCTCTTTCATTTCCGATGTGGGCAAAGTAAACGTATCACTGCGCAATTCGATGATTTTCATACAAGGGTAAAAGTAAGAGTAGTTTTTGTAAAATGGAGAGATTTTCGATAAAATTACTTGGAAATCTACCGAGATGTAAACATCTAACTCTGTTTATTTATCCCATCCTTTTTGGGGAATGGGAAAAGCTTAAACACCCAACAAAAAATTAGATTGGTAATTTCGATTTCAAACTTGATGGTCTTAATTTGGATTAATCTCGTTTTGAACTCATTGATACACCAAAAAATGAAGGATTATTTGATGGGAAAATTATTATTTCTCCGGATAATTTTATGGTCAAACCTTTGGAAAAAAAATGGCGGTGATTTTAGATTCATTAATTCTCGTTTTGAAGCCAGGAATGCAGATGATATCAGGTTGGCTGGCGAAGGTATTCTTACAGAATATGACATCACACCGACTAGTAGACTTTTGTGTTATACTTTAATTGGTAAAGAAGCTGATAAAACTAATATTCAAGCAGATACTTCTTATGGAATTGCAAAATGGAGAGTATTTACAATTGGCAACACATCAAATTAACGGTATTTACAATCCGAATTTAAATTAAAGGATTGCTTTAAGACAGCCATTTTTAAGTAAAATAGTGGAGAATAACGGAGTCGAACCGATGACCTCTTGCATGCCATGCAAGCGCTCTAGCCAGCTGAGCTAATTCCCCTTTTGGAGTTCGCAAAGATATGTTTTTTTAGAATTAATGAAGAATGAAATTCGATGGTTTTACTCCATTTATTCAGCCAAAGGCTATACACCTTAATCCAACCAAACCAATTGTACATCCTGCTCAATATCGGGATGTAAACTTTTTGATACAGGACAAGTATGTACCACTCTGCGTAATCCCTCTTTGTTTCTTTCGGTGCAATTGGATCCTAGTTTGATTCGAATCTCTGCTTGAATCTTTGCAATTTTTCGAGGATTCGACTGCATTATCTTTCTGGTTTCAGCTTCGATTAATTCAATGTTAAATTCTTTCAATTGAGCATAAACACCCATGGTGGTAATGATGCAAGTGGTTAAACTCAATGCACATAAATCCGTTGGTGAAAAAGCCTCGCCTTTTCCCAAATTGTCGGTTGGTGCATCCGTGTGTATCATTGTAGAACTTTGAAGATGTACGTTCTCACAGCGTAAATTTCCCAAATAAACCGTTTTAAATTGCGACATATTCGCAAATATCCACATTTATTTAGAATAATTTCAAGATTTCATTGTATCTTTGCACTGCAAATAACCACCTGTCTTAATCTGTTATTTGCTATGTCATCCATCTCCAATAAAATCGTATTAGAAGGACTTACATTCGACGATGTCCTCGTAATTCCTAGACATTCTCAAGTATTGCCACGTGATGTAGATACTTCTACACAATTTACCCGCAATTTGCGCTTGAATATCCCAATCGTGTCTGCTGCAATGGATACAGTTACTGAAAGCAGATTGGCTATTGCTATGGCTCGTGAAGGGGGAATTGGAATCATTCATAAAAATATGTCCATCTCTCGCCAAGCCGAAGAAGTTAAAAAAGTAAAGCGATCAGAAAGCGGAATGATTTTGGATCCGCTTACTTTGTCTGGTCAAGCAACTCTCGGTCAAGCAGTTCAGCTCATGAGAGAAAATAAAATTGGTGGAATTCCTGTGGTAGATGACAAAAATCGTTTGGTTGGAATCATTACCAATCGCGATTTGCGTTTCGAAAAAGATCTTTCTAAGAAAGTAGAGCAAGTGATGACATCCCACAATCTAATCACGGCTCCTCATGGTACCGACTTGAAAGGCGCTCAAGACATATTGGAAAAACATAAAATTGAGAAATTACCCATTGTCGATGATCAAAATGTTTTACAAGGATTAATTACATTTAAAGACATCCAGAAAGTGAAAAACTATCCCAAAGCCGTGAAAGACAGTCATGGTCGTTTGTTGGTAGGCGCTGCTGTAGGTGTAACTCCAGATACGATGGATCGTGTGGATGCGTTGGTGAAAGTGGGAGTGGATGTAATTGCTATAGACACTGCACACGGACATTCACAAGGCGTATTGGATCAAGTTCGTCAAGTAAAAACCAAATATCCTCAACTGCAAATAATTGCTGGTAATATTGCTACCGGTGAAGCCGCAAAAGCCTTGGCCGATGCAGGTGCTGATGCTGTAAAAGTGGGAGTGGGTCCCGGTTCAATTTGCACAACCCGTATTATTGCTGGAATTGGAATGCCGCAATTAACAGCTGTGATGGAAGCACATGAAGCTCTGAAAGGCACAGGGGTTCCAGTTATTGCTGATGGGGGTATCCGTTACAGCGGTGATATAGTTAAAGCGTTAGTTGCAGGTGCAAATACCATAATGGCTGGTGGATTGTTTGCAGGAACAGAAGAATCTCCTGGAGATACCAGTTTCTTCGACGGAAGGAAAGTTAAGTCGTATCGGGGAATGGGCAGTGTTGAGGCGATGAAGGAAGGATCCAAAGATCGATATTTCCAAGATGCAGAAGATGAAGTGGCAAAATTAGTTCCTGAAGGAATTGTTGGTAATGTGCCTTATAAAGGCCACCTTTCCGAAGTGATTTATCAGTTAGTTGGAGGTATTAAAGCAGGAATGGGATACTGTGGTGCCGCCAACATGAATATTTTGCAAGAATCCAAATTTGTTCGCATTACCAACGCTGGAATCCGTGAAAGTCATCCTCACGATATAGCAATTACGAAGGAAGCTCCGAATTACAGTCGTTAAACGTATTAGTTTGATTTTCACCAATTTTAGCTTTCAAAAAGCTATAGATTAGTAATGGTATCAAGTCGACCCATTTAAACAGTAAAAATGGGTCATTCTAAATCTTCAACGGTAAGCTGAACCAAGCTTTCTTTGGTAATTTGGATTTGTTTAGATAGTCTATTCGCTTGATTTTCAAGTACTTTTTCAAATAAATTTCTCACATGTCTACCATTTCCAAATGTTTTATCACGTTGAGAATAATCGCTACTGAAAATCTCTAAAAGTTGATTTTCCATCTGGGAATCCATTTGATATTGAGCTTTTATACACATGCTTTTGAATATCGATAACATTTCTTCGGGTGTGTAATCGGCAAAGTCGATGTAACGATTGATTCGAGATTTAAAACCGGGGTTGGTTTCAATGAAGGACTCCATTTCTTCTCTGTATCCTGCCATAATTACAACCAAGCGGTCTCGATCGTCCTCCATTCTTTTAATTAAAGTAGCTACGGCTTCTTGCCCATAATTATCTTTGTCTTCTCCCACTAAGGCATAGGCTTCATCAATAAATAAAATTCCATCCAAAGATTTATCGATAACCTCGTTTACTTTAATTGCCGTTTGACCCGCATATTCTGCGATTAATCCACTGCGATCCGTTTCAATTAAATGTCCTTTCTTTAAGATTCCCAGGGATTTATAAATTTGGGCAATTAAGCGTGCCACCGTGGTTTTTCCCGTTCCAGGATTTCCAGTAAACACAATATGATACGAAATTTGTGCCGTTTTTAATCCTTGTTTTTCGCGCTCTTTTTGGATGGTTAAGAAGTTCACTAACATATTTACTTCCGTTTTAACGTCAGACAAAGCAATGAGTGAATTGAGTTCTTTTAGGATATCTTCAATCGTTTGAGTGGATTCAGATTCTGTTTCGTTCATAATTAGATTTGAATTCTTTTTTTCGGGGATAGGATGGTGTAAAGCGTTGTATATGGTTTTGAGATGTTTTTCCTCAGTTTTTGTGATTTTATCATCGGATTTTGCAATAGCAATAGCAAATCGATTAAGGATGGATGCATATGGGTCAAATACTTCGCTGTCCGACAAACTTAATAATGCAGGTAAAGCAAATGTGGATTCTGCTTGTTTATCAGGTGTTTTCCCCTCCAAATTATACGAAATGCTCAACGGGTTCGTTTTGGCGATGGTGTTGATTATCCGACTTTCCAAATCTGCAAAAGTCCCTCTGCGATGATGGTTAAAAAAAGCATCATTATTTAAATCACGATAAGTGGTTTCTAATTCGTCAAGTACCGATTCACAAGCTAAAACAAATAGGGTGGTTGCTACTCGGATGTTGTTGATGTCTCTTTTATTCAACAACATATATATGGTTTTAATGTCGTATAACAAACTCACTTTAATTACAAAATCGATATCATGGGTATTGGTTTTCGTAGCATTGGAGAGTTTTTTTATTAATTTGGGGTCCTCCAAGAGTTTCTCAATCAACGATTGGAATTCTCTCGACAACTCCTTGGCCAAATCCATTTGTTCGTTTGATATTCTGTGTTCTGGAAACGTCTTTAAATCGCGACTTAAACTATCTACTTTTGACATAATAGATTGGTATTGAAGATTGGATTCTAGAGTTTCCTTTTTTGTTTTTTCGGGGGATGAAGGCACCGTGATTGGGGCAGAATTGTATTTCATGTTGAAAGTTTGTTCGGACATGATTAGGAATGCTATGAAATCGGCAATAACAATTAAACCCAAGATCAGATATACCTCTTCGGTTGAAAAATAAGCAATTAAGGATACAAGAATATACAACATTCCAATTCCATATTGTTTTAAATAGAATCGATGAACCCCAAACACTCCGAAAAAGAAGGTAAGAACGGCGGTAACACTTTTACTTTTCATGGTAATTCTCAAATTTAATTGATTCTTTTCAAAGTAGGAATCCAAGATTTCGTTGTATTTTTGGAATATGAAAGGGAATATGCCTAACCTTAAATTATCACTTGCACTTGTTTCTGTTTTGACATCTGCGGTTTTGTTGTTTTCTTGTGGGAGTAAAAAGACTAAAACAGTTGCATTAAAAAAAGATCGGGTGGAAATCATCGATGATGCATCCGCTGCTGAACGTGAATTTGAAGTAGACGTTCCACCGTCCCCCATTGAAAAAGAAAAGCCCAAGAACATTGAAGTGAAATTCCGATTGGCATTTTACAATTTGGAAAATCTATTTGACACAATCGATGGTACCAACTTGGATGAGGAATACCTTCCACAAGGTAAAATGGAGTGGAACACCCAGAAATATCAGAATAAATTAAAGAATATGGCTCGAGTTATCGATTCCATTCAACCTGATTTCTTAGGAGTATGCGAAATTGAAAACTATTTGGTTTTATCGGATTTAGTGAAAACTTCGTCGCATTTGAGTAAATACAATGCAAAAATTGTGCATGCAGAATCTCCCGATAATCGTGGAATCGATGTAGCATTGATTTATTTACCTGGAACCGGGGTGTTTAAAAATGCTACCACAGAATTAGTGTCTCTTGATATGTTACCAGTTGAAGTTTCCGATCCAAGTAAACCAACACGGTCTATAATGGTAGCTCATTTTAACACCAAAGGAACCAATCATTCCATACTTGTAAATCATTGGCCTTCTCGAAGTGGTGGTGAGATTCAATCTCGCGTTTTACGTGCATCGGCTGCTAATTCCATGCGAGATTATTTAATGAAACGCCGAGATATTAAATATTGGAATGCTGTGGGTGATTTTAATGATAATCCAACCGATAGCAGTATAGTTCAAGTGCTAAAAGCGGGCGATAATCCTGCATGGGCGGTGAATTTGGCATTGATTAAGCGAGTTGCAGAACCCAATTTGGGAACATTGCGTTACAAAGGAATGTGGGATTTGTTCGATCAGATTATAGTAAGTCCTTCTTTTTATAATGTGGGTCCTGGCAATAATATTCCCAGTCAACAAATATATCTCAGAGATTGGTTACTCCAAAAAGATGGAAATTTTGCGGGATATCCGTTGCGCACATTCGGCGGAAAAACCTATTTAAATGGCTATAGCGATCATTTACCCGTATATGTTGATTTGGAAATGTGATATTAGCTACCCAATCTGAATATTTAACTCGAAGTGGAGTTAAATGTAAAAAGTGTATTAAACAAAATTAGGGTGTATAAAACAATAAATGCCGCTAAAAGCGGCATTTATTATATAGGATTATTTGTAATCAACCTTTAAAATTCAAAGCAGCTCCTACAAATCCCACGAAAAGAGGATGAGGATTTTCTACTGTGCTCTTCAATTCAGGATGGAATTGAACGCCCACAAACCAAGGATGATTTTCCACTTCCACAATTTCCGCTAAACCGGTTTTAGGATTGGTACCTGTGATTTTCATTCCCGCTGATTGCACCGCTTCTTTAAATTCATTATTGAATTCATAACGGTGACGGTGACGTTCTGAAATTTTGGTTTTACCGTATGCCTTTGCTGCGTGACTTCCTTTTACCAATTCGCAATCGTAAGCGCCGAGTCGCATCGTTCCACCATAATTTTCCATTTCTTTTTGTTCTTCCATTAGTGCAATTACAGGGTGAGTGGTGTCTGCACTCATTTCAGAGCTATGTGCATCGGAGAATCCTACCACGTTTCGAGCAAATTCAATAACCGATATTTGCATTCCCAAACAAATTCCAAAGAATGGTATTTTGTTTTCACGTGCGTACTTCACAGCGGTCAATTTACCTTCAATACCTCGGCTACCAAAACCAGGCGCTACTAAAATACCCGCGAATCCTTTTAATTTGGATTCAACATTTTCGGGTGATAAATATTCAGAATGTATATAGGTAACTTGAACTTCACATTCTTTTGCTGCACCAGCATGGATAAACGCTTCACTAATGGATTTATATGCATCCGGCAGTTCAACGTATTTTCCAACTAAAGCGATTTTGACTTCTGATTTGGGGTGTTCTAAACGGAACAAGAAATTCGACCATTGTTCTAAATTGGGCTCATTGGAACTTTTTAATTTAAGTTTAGCCAAAACAACTTTGTCCAATTTTTCTTTTAACATGGCCATTGGAACTTCGTAAATTGTTTTTAAATCACGAGCTTCAATCACAGAATTTCCTTGAACGTTGCAAAAAAGTGCCAATTTTTTCTTCAAGTCCGGTGATAAAGGATGTTCGGTTCTGCAAACCAAAATATCGGGTTGAACACCCAATTCCAATAAACTTTTAACTGAATGTTGAGTAGGTTTTGTTTTTAGTTCTCCAGCTGCTTTTAAGTAGGGTACTAAAGTTAAATGCACAACAATAGCATTCGAATCTCCCAATTCCCAAATTAATTGACGCATACTTTCAACGTAGGGAAGTGATTCAATATCGCCCACGGTACCGCCAATTTCGGTAATAACGATGTCGTAATCACCGCTTTCGCCCAAAACAAGCATTCGACGCTTGATTTCATCCGTAATATGCGGAATTACCTGTACCGTTTTGCCCAAATAAACACCTTTACGTTCATTTTCAATCACAGTTTGATATACTCTTCCTGTGGTTACGTTGTTCGCTTGGGATGTAGGTACGTTTAAGAAACGCTCGTAATGGCCTAAATCCAAATCGGTTTCAGCACCATCTTCGGTAACGTAACATTCCCCATGTTCGTATGGGTTTAATGTCCCTGGGTCAACGTTTAAGTAAGGATCGAATTTTTGAATTGTTACGCGATAACCTCTTGATTGTAAGAGTTTTGCGAGAGATGCTGCAATAATGCCTTTTCCTAAGGAAGAAGTTACACCGCCCGTAACAAAGATGTATTTTGACTGACTCATGAATGTAATGTTACGGGGTGCAAAGTTAACGAAAAATTACCGTTTTCGGACATTAAATCACCACATTCCAGCTAAAAACATCATCGGAATGTTGCAACTTTATATCATCCAAGAACTTCTTAACTTCAGTGGAAATGGTATTATCTCCATTTTTTTGAACTTCGTAATACTGTCCATCATGCCCGAAACCATCTAAATTTATTAAAGTAGCCGCAGTTCCAGTGATGAATAATTCTTTTAAATTTCCCGCCGATAAATGTTCTTTCAGTTCATTCACTGACAATGGACGTTCTTCAACCTCATGACCTAAATGACGCAATGATTGAACAACAGAATCGCGGGTAATCCCTGCAAGCATGGTATGGGTAAGGGAAGGGGTAACAATTTTATCGTTTAAAACAGCGAAGAAATTGGTAGTACCCGTTTCTTCCACAAATTTATGTTCAATTGGATCCGTCCAAAGAACTTGGTCAAATCCTTCTTTTTGAGCCAATGCGGTTGGATACATAGCCGCAGCGTAGTTTCCCGCACATTTTGTGAATCCAACACCACCCGGAGCAGCGCGACTGTATTCTTCTTCTACTTTTACGCGAAGGGCTTTGTTGTAGTATGGTCCAACGGGACAACAGAAAATCGCAAAGCAGTATCGTTCAGAAGGTTTCACGCCGATAAAGTCATCGGTTGCAAACATGTAAGGTCGCACATACAAGGCACCGCCTTCAACTCGTGGAACCCATTGGCGATCCAATTCAAGCAATTGGGTTAAACCTGCCATAAACAAATCTTCAGGAACTTCAGGCATTGCCAAACGAGCTGCAGATTTGTTTAAACGTTTTGCGTTATCGGTAGGTCGAAACATCACAATGTCGTGGTCGTTTTTGGAGGAAGCAAACACTTTCATTCCTTCAAAAATGGCTTGTCCGTAATGAATTGCGCTAGTTGCTGGACTCAAAGACATTGGACCGTAAGGTACAATTCTGGGGTTGATCCACTCGCCATTTTCATAATCTGCGAGGAACATGTGATCGGTGAAAACCTTCCCAAATCCAATATTATTTGGATCTAATTGAGAAATTCTGCTTTCTTTTACTTTTTCCGTCGTAATTGCGAATTTCATCTAAAACAAAAATACATAAAACCATCAGGCAAATGAAAAAAGGTGTATGGAATGTGGAAAACCCTTTGGCTTTATCTGAACTTTTTTCAGATGGAATATTTCTTTTACCGGTTTCTGGGGATGCTGGAGCGGTGAATTCCGAATCCATTTCCACAGATTCCGAATC
>CAMDDG010000047.1 GCA_945890895.1 Chitinophaga pinensis
AACATTGAAATTCGCGGTGATGAATTCGATGCCTTGATAAAACACGGAACACAGTTAAAACGATTCTTAGACGATAAAGGAATTGCTGGGGTTGAAGAATTAAAGAGTGATTTTGTGAGTTCTAAACCTGAAATTATCATCCGAATTGATCGTACCCGTGCAAATACCTATGGCATTAGTACTGCTCAAATTGGAATGATGCTTAGAAACAGTATTTATGGTGCTGAAGCCTCTAAATTCAAAGATGAGAATGATGATTATCCGGTAATGATTCGTTTAGAAAAAGGAACAACGAATAATCTATCTGAATTATTAAATATGAGAATTACATTCCGTGATATGGCCATGGGGGGCGTATTACGTCAAATTCCTTTATCCGCTGTAGCTAGTGCTGAATATTCAAACACTTATGGTGGAATTAATCGATTGAATCAAAAGAGAGTTATTACCTTGGGATCGAATGTACTCGAAGGTTACGCACCCAACGAAGTAGTAAGCCAGGTACAATCAGGGATTGATGAATATTCCAGAATCAATTCAATTGATGGTATTGAAATTGAAATGACTGGAGAACAGAAAAATCAAGCAGAGACTTCTTCATTTTTAGGAACCGCGATGTTGGCCTCTATTGCTTTGATCGTTATCATTTTGGTTACACAATTCAATTCTATATCTAAACCCATTATCATATTGAGTGAAATTTTCTTCTCTATTATTGGTGTTTTGTTGGGATTTGCAATTTTCGATATGGACTTTTCAGTAATCATGACCGGTATTGGTATTGTTGCGCTCGCCGGGATTGTAGTTAGAAATGGGATTCTTATCGTTGAATTTGCTGACTTAATGCGGGAGCAAGGAATGAGTTTAAAAGATTCGTTGATTGAAGCTGGTAGAACACGTATGACTCCCGTTTTATTAACTGCAACAGCTACGATTTCAGGTTTAATTCCGTTGGCAATTGGTCTAAATATGGATTTTGTAACGTTGTTTACCGAATTCAATCCTCACATCTTCTTTGGAGGCGATAGTGTTGCTTTCTGGGGACCTTTGAGTTGGACCATGATTTTTGGATTGGGTTTTGCCACATTCCTTACATTATTCCTGGTACCTGCTATGTACTATATCAATGAAAGAGCAAAAGCACGAATCTATAAAATGTTCGGAGTTTCCTACGATCCCGATAAAGAATTACGTCCGAGTAAAAAGGATTAATTCATGTTAGGATTAAATTAGATAGATTCATAAATCAAATAAAACAATAAAGGCTGCACTTGGGCAGCCTTTATTGTTTACTAACATGTTCTTGTAAAATTGACTTACTTGTAATAGTCATGTTAAAATTTGTTTTTGTATTCAAATTTAACGATGGATTCAATAAAATAAAGGACTTATAATACAAATCGACTTCTTACAAAAGAATTGTTTATAAGTCCTTTAAAATTTTAAAATAGTTGAATTAATTAGGTTACGAAATCGACACTTAGTTCATAATATTCAATCTTGTTTAGTGAGAGAACAAAATGAATGGTACTCAAAAAAATAATAAATCAGGACTAATTTACGACTTTGTCTCCCACTTGTTCACAGCAGAAGTAGCTAGTGCATTGCCTAATACATTCGTCATACTACGTCCCATATCGCAAAAATGGTCGATCGGTAAAATTAACGCAATTCCTTCTGGTGGAATATTGAACATGGCACAGGTTGCAGTTACTACCACCAAACTCGCTCTTGGAACACCTGCTATTCCTTTAGATGTTAACATCAAAACAAAAAGCATGGTAATTTGTGTTCCTAAATCCAGAGGGATGTCATAAGCTTGGGCGATGAAAATACTCGCAAAAGTCATGTACATCATAGAACCATCCAAGTTGAAACTATATCCTAAAGGCAAAACGAAATTAACAATTGCTGGTTTATTACCAAATCGTTCGAGTTCTTCTGTCAATTTAGGAAATACAGATTCGGAACTGGTGGTACTAAAGGCAATGATGAGTGGTTGTTGAATTCGTTTCAATAATTCTTTTAGGCGTTTACCCAATATTAAAAAACCTGCCAATAGTAGTACAATCCACAAAACTGCTAATCCTGTGTAGAAACTTCCAATGTAAGTACCGTATATTTTTAATACTCCAAGACCTTTTTTAGAGACAATAGCTGCTACTCCACCAAATACACCTAAAGGAGCAACCCACATTATGTAGGTAACCATTTTTAAACTTATATGACCTACCACATCTAAGGCGTGAATTAAAGGTTTTGCTTTTTCACCCATGCTGGTCATTGCCAAACCAAAAATGATACTAAACACTACAATTTGGAGTATTTCATTTTCAGCCATTGACTGAATGATACTTTTAGGAAAAACATGCTGAATAAATTGTTCAATACTAAAACCATGAGTGGATTGAACGAGTTCAGAAGCAGTTTGAGTATCTACATTGTTTAGTTTTATACCCACTCCTGGTTCAAAGAGATTTACAAGTATTAATCCTAAAAACAAACTCACCAAGCTAGCAGAAAAAAACCAAAGCATACTTTTACCCCCAACTCGACCAACCGCTTTAATATCACCCATTTTTGCAATGCCTACAATTAATGTGCTTAACACCAGTGGTGCTAATATCATTTGTATCAGACGCAAAAATATGGTAGTTAGAAGTTTTACATTTTGAGCAAAACTTGTTGCGAATTCAGTACTCGAATACACGAAGACCCATTCACCAATAGCAACACCTGCCAACATTCCTAATAAAATCAAGAATGTTAACAGGTGCTTCTTAGGAAATTTCATAATCCAATAACCCGTTTAATATGTATGGGCAACAATTATTTTAATTCGAAAGTGTTTTTCTGACGAAGCAAATCACGTGTCCACAACTCGGTAATATATTTACCTTTTTTCAATTTGCCTTTTAAAGTTCCTTTAGGTGGGAATGACCATTTTACTTTCTGTAATGCACCATCAAATGTAATTGAATTCTTCAAGGAAGACACTTTAGATTTGTCTTGAAGTGATTTGTTCGTAACTGATAATACTCCTCCGTCTGGATCAATTAGACGTATGGTGACTTCCTCTTCAACTACAGTTGTAACCATTGGATTTTCCAATACGTCGAAAGTAATGGTAAAACGATCGATCGATTTTGCTTTGGTTGTTAATTTCTTAGCATCGTCGAATGCTGATGTAATTAAAGTACCGAATTGAGGCATAGCACCCTTTTCTAAACGATCTTTCAATTCTACATTTTCAGCAGTTATTGCTTCTTTCTCGTTTCGAGCCACTTCAACATCTGCAACCAATTGATTCTTTTGGGTGGTTAATGAATCAACCTGTGCTACTAATTCCTTGATGCGATTTTTTGCGTCTGACAATTGTTTACGCAAAGCAGTCAAATCCACATTTTTACCACCTGCAGAAACAGAGTTATCTGAATCACCTCCAGAAACACCATTGATTAGCTGGCGTCTTAGGCGATTAATTTCACGATAAGCCGCTAAAATCTTTGGATTTTTATCGCTTTCCAATTCAGAAATCTTATTTACCAACGAATCATTCTCCATTTGAAAACTCATAACTACTGAGTTCAAAGAATCTTCAATTCGCAATAATTCTTTTTGTAATGAATCACGTACTGCAACTAACTCCAATTGCTTTTTTGCTACTGCATCGTTGCTATTCATGTACAAATACGTGTTGGTTCCTGCTGATAAAATCAACAAAATAATCAACACAACAATAATCCCTGTTCTTTTCATGTGAATAATTAATCTTGCAATATTAAGAATTTTCGTTCAGTAATCCGAAAAATCAATATGTTTGTTTAATTAAGGTTCAATTCATTGAGTTGATAAACAGAATGTCCCATGAACTTAATTCGATTCTTTTTATCCAACAAAAAATACTGAGGCATCGTTTGTAATTTCATTTTTTTAACATTTTTGGATGTTAATATCCCTTGTATTGCATCAATTTGATATCGATTGTTGTATGAAGATAAATACTTAGAACTTCCTCCAAAATTTAGCATAATCAATTGAATATCTGGATGTAATCTTATAAAGTGGTGTAGATTAAAGCTGTCATTAATAAATGATTCATTTTCTGCACTCCAAATGTAAACCAATTTTGAATTCGCTTTAATTCTGCGAACTGAACGACATGAATTCTTTTGCTTTTTGGGAGATTTTTTTTCAGAATCTTCAGATTTGTATTTTTTTGATTTATTCAGAGATTTATTCTTCTTGACTTTTGGTTTTTCAATCGCTTCAAAACGAAAATTGGGAAATTTTTTATCTAAAAGCAAGGATTTTGCATGTTTTTTTGAAAAGCTGGGCAAGAACTGAAATTGTGCACCAACCTCTGTAAATTTTGGTTGAACTTGATACATTCGACCCATCCAAATAACGAAATTTTCTTTCTGTAAAGGTTGTGATAGTGCAGCTGAAAATTCTGAATTTTTTTGAGACGAAATTACAATTCGATCGATTCCTAAATCAAAAAAGTCGCCATTTAAATTAACATCTTGTAAGCCCACTTTAACGGTGTCCATACCTGTATAAAATTCACCAAAAAGAATATTTTCTCTAACGGCTTTCAAACATTCTCTACTGCCTACAAAAATCCGTCCATTGCTCAACATGCGCATAGCGGTGTCTTGCATGGATGAAAATTGTCTGAACTTATAATATGGAAATTTAGCAATTCGAATTTGGGAGAGTGAATTTAATTTGGGAAATGGAATAGCTATTGATTGCGCTGGATACTTCCATTGAAACACCGAATCATCCGTTAAATCAAAATTGTTGTTAAAATCTACCCAAATACGTGATGATCGATTTTTGTTGTAATAATTCTCAATTACAAACAAGGTACTCAGGGGTTCTATTGGATTATTCCGATGTTCGTTAAATAAGTAACCGTAATTGAAGCAAGCATCCAATTTAGCATTTAAAATATCGCATTTTAAAGGTAATTTAATTCGAATAAACCTAGAAACGGATGGATTTAAATTGATGTCCTTTTTAGGATCATCCAGTTCAATTTCAAGTTTTTTGGTTCGATTTTTAACTTCATTGCTTGGGGAATTTTTTTGCAAATTTTCAAATGAAATTGTATCCAATAACCAATTTAACGGATCGCCAGAAACTTGATCTAATGAACGTTGAACAACATCACTTTTTAGTTCAAAAAGCAGGACCATACCCATTGATCTGCTATTTTCATCATCCGATGCTGTTTTGGAAAGTAGTATGGTTTCTGCTCCTTTTTGCAATTTCTTATTCGCAACATGATTAATGTTTTGAGCTCCGAGAAAACTTCCCAAAAAAAACAATAACATGGAACTCAAAACACGCATATTCATTGAATCACTTTACAACAATGAAGGAAATTTACTTACAAAATTTAAACATCATAACCACCATTGCAATTAAAAACATAAACAAGGAAATCTTATTCATGCCATGCATCATTTTCAAATTAAAATTTGATTTCGAATTCTTTTCTTTCTTAAATGTTAAATAGCTCCAGATTTTTTGAAATATCATAGTCAAATGTACATTAATTGGTGCTATTTTGTTTTAAAGGAGCATTTACATCCAACGAATTTTTTACCTTTTCAGAAGTTAAAGCAATATCCAACACTTCAAACATGTTTTGAACAAAATGAAATTTCAATCCTTCGATGTAATTGGGATTGATATCGTTTACATCTTTTTCGTTTTGTTTGCACAGAATCACTTCCTTAATTCCAGCGCGTTTTGCAGCTAAAATTTTCTCTTTAATTCCACCCACCGGCAGCACCTTACCTCTTAAAGTAATTTCACCCGACATTGCTAAATGCGATTTCACTTTTCTTTGTGTAAATAATGAAGCCAATGAAGTTAAAATGGTAATTCCCGCAGAAGGTCCGTCTTTGGGTATCGATCCTGCAGGAAAATGAACATGCGCATTCCAGTTGTTGAAAATTTCGGGATTCAATTCTAAATAATCGGCATGAGCTTTTAAGAAAGTTTGAGCTAAACTAACACTTTCCTTCATCACATCGCCAAGCTGACCTGTAACTTTCATCTCTCCTTTTCCGGGGAATAAGGTACTTTCCACAAAAAGTACGGAACCACCCATTGGGCTCCAAGCAAGACCCGTTACAACACCTGCATATTTATTGTTTTCATACATTTCAGGTTCCATTTTCTCCGAACCTAAAATTTCCTCAATTTCTTTTTTGGTGATGTTTTTTCTTCCACTATCGCCTCGAGCTACTTTATTTGCTACTGAACGTGCAATTCCTGCAATCTTCTTCTCTAAACCTCGTACCCCACTTTCGCGCGTATATTGTTCAATTATCTCCCACAAAGCATCATCATTCAATTTCAATTGATTTGATTTTAAACCATGAGCTTCTCGTTGTTTTGGAATTAAATATTTTTTAGCAATTTCCATTTTTTCTTCCATGGAATATCCGCTAACATCAATTATTTCCATTCGATCCAATAAAGCCGGTTGTATGGTGTCTAGTGAGTTGGCTGTTGCAATGAACAACACTTTACTTAAATCATAGTCCAATTCAAGGTAATTATCATAAAATGTGGTGTTTTGTTCCGGATCAAGTACCTCCAACAAAGCAGAACTTGGATCTCCCCGAAAATCTCTTCCCAATTTATCAATCTCATCCAATACAAACACCGGATTGGAAGTTCCAACTTTCTTCAATGATTGAACAATTCTTCCGGGCATGGCTCCTATATACGTTTTCCTATGTCCTCTGATTTCGGATTCATCATGCAACCCACCTAAACTCATACGGACATATTTTCTACCTAAAGCACGTGCGATACTTTTCCCCAATGAAGTTTTTCCCACACCTGGAGGACCGTACAAACAAATAATGGGGCTTTTCATATCACCCTTTAGTTTCAAAACAGCCAAGTATTCTAAAATGCGCTTTTTAACTTTTTCCAAACCAAAGTGGTCTTCATCTAAGACAACTGTGGCGTTTTCTAAGTCAAAATTATCAGAAGTATACTCATTCCAAGGAAGTTCCAAAAGCAATTGAACATAATTCAATCCAACAGAATAATCGGGCGAAGCAGGATTTACACGACTTAATCGTTCCAATTCCTTGTTAAAATGACCTTGAATATCTTTATTCCATTTCTTTTCATTGCCTTTTTCCCTAAGATTTTGAATTTCCTTATCGGGAGAATCGGCCCCTAATTCTTCTTGAATGGCACGTATTTGTTGATGTAAAAAATATTCCCGTTGTTGTCGATCCATATCCACTCGAACCCGATTTTGGATTTGATCTTTTAATTCCAACATTTGTAATTCATTGGTCACATAATGCAATATTTTTTCACCTCTTTTCTTTGGATCTAATTCTTCCAGTATTTCTTGTTTTTCAGCTACAGAAATATTTAGATTAGAAGCCACAAAATGAATTAAAAATACACTCGAATCAATATTTTTAAGGGCTATATTGGCTTCTGTTGGAATATTGGGCGATAAATTTATAATCGAATTAGAAATATCCCGTATCGATGATATAATTGCCTTATATTCTTTGTCTTCCTTGAATTTAATATCCGGCTCAGAGAACACTTTTGCTCTCAAATAAGGCTCTTCAGCTGTGACTTCGCCAATTTTAATTCTTCTTTTTCCCTGGATAATTACCGTGGTAGATCCATCAGGCAATCGCATAACCTTGATTATTTTGGCTAATACCCCTACTCCATAAATATCTTCTAATTTAGGATCTTCGACCTCAGCATTTTTTTGAGAAATTACAGCAATCGTTTTATCCCCTTTATTAGCATCTTTCACCAGTTTGATGGATTTATCGCGTCCAACCGTTATTGGAAAAATTACGCCGGGAAATAATACTGTATTTTTTATAGCTAAAAGGGGTAATTCTTCAGGAACATCCATTTTATTGCTCTCATCTTCATCCTGTTTTGAAAATAATGGAAGAAACTCAGGTGATTCATCCACATTATCTTCATCGTTATTAAAACCTAAAATCTGTGTTTTTTTCGTAAACATCGCTTCTTTTTTAATCAATTGGTATGCCAAAAATCCATAAATCAAAAATCTCGCTATTAATTATGTCAATTTCAACATTCAAAATTGAAGCCAACTAAAATTTTGATCATTTTGTCAGTATTGTTGATTAAATAACGACAATTTGACATACAAGCATGGAAGAGAATGAAAAGAACTATTTGTTATTTTGATGAATTGTTTAAATTTGCGAATCACACAATATGAAAAATATGAAATTAAGAATCATTACTTTGGCATTGGCACTTCCCATTTTGGCTTTTTTGGGATCCTGCGGCACAGAAGAAGCTCCTAAGCCAAGCATCAGTCTACAATCAGATGGAATTACTGCTAACGGAGACATCGTGGTTGGAACTGCTATCAAATTCAGCGTTAAAGCTACTGCAGGATCTTCTGCAATGAAGAACATTGTAATTACTGCTTCTTTCGGAGGAAAAACTCAAACGATTGTTGACACCGCTTTAATTACAAAGGATATAGCTTTTGTTCGTAATCTAAAAGCTATCGGTTCTCCTGGGGATGATGTTAAATATACGTTTACTGCAAATGATGCGAACGGAGAGTCTGCATCTACTTCAGTAACTTTAAGTGTATTGCCTATCCTAGGTTCATTAGATGGTCAAAGTGGTTTCCAAGTTTACAACGCTGCTTCTGCTGGTATGTATACTGCTTTTGATCTAGCTACTGCACAACCGTTGTTACCCGGCGGAGCATTGTCAAATAAAGACATATTAGATGCTACTCTATCATCTGCTCAGCAGTGGTCTAAAACTTGGAAAAGTGGAAACGGTTCAACCTTTGTAAAATTAACAGCTAATGATTGGAACAATGCTAGCTCGACTACCTTCTTATTTAATTTATGGAAAGCCAATAAAGACAAAATGACTGAAACTATTGTAGTTGCAAAAGACGATGTTATTTTGGTTCGTTCTGGTCAAGCTTTAGATTTCAATTTATTCGTGGTAAAAGTTACCAATGTTGTTGACTTGCCTGCAGTTGGAAATAATAATGACTACGCTCAATTTGATTACCGAGGTGTAATCAAATAATAACGAACTACAAACACTTGAATAAATGTATTTCTTCGATGTAGTTTGTTAAAATATTCATTAAATTATTTGTAAAATATGCAAAACCCCCGAATAAATCGGGGGTTTTTTATTTACTTTGAAGTTGTGAAACGTATAGCTGTTTTTACTTCGGGAGGAGATGCTCCTGGAATGAATGCTTGTATTCGTGCCGTTGTTCGTGCAAGTGTACATTTTAACTTAGAGGTTTTTGGAATTCATGGTGGATATCAAGGCATGATTGAAAATGATATTCATCCCATGTCTGCTTCCAGTGTTGCTAACATCATTCAATACGGAGGTACAATATTAAAAACAGCCAGATCTAAAGATTTTATGTCGCCAGAAGGACGAAAAAAAGCGTATGAAAATCTTCAAAGTCATGGAATTGAAGGGCTTGTTTGTATTGGAGGAAATGGTACGTACACGGGTGCCATGAAATTCTATGAAGAATTTGGCATACCTGCTGTGGGTTGTCCAGGAACTATCGACAATGATCTTGCAGGCACAGATTATACCATAGGATACGACACTGCTATAAATACAGCGATGGATGCCATCGATAAGATTCGTGATACTGCAGATGCACACAATCGAGTATTTTTTATTGAAGTTATGGGGCGTCACTCCGGGCATATTGCATTAAATGCCGGAATTGCAGGGGGTGCGGAAGGAATTTTCATCCCCGAAAAAGAAAATGAGTTTGAAGAAATCATGAAATTCTATGAGCAAAAATCAAGAACTAAGCAGTTTTCTATTTTTGTAGTTGCGGAAGGTGAACAAGAAGGTCATGCTTTTGACATTGCTAAGAAATTTCAAAGTAAGTTTCCAGATTGTGATAGTCGAGTTACGGTTTTAGGACACATTCAGCGCGGAGGAAAACCCACTGCAAACGATCGTATATTGGCTTCTCGACTAGGAGCACATGCAGTTAAAGCACTCACAGAAGGAATAAAAGGTGTTGCTGTTGGGATAATTAATAACGAAGTGGTTTTCACACCGTTTCAACAAGCTATTTATGACAAAAAAGACATCAATCAAAAACTCTGGATTATGAATGACATTTTGACTAGATAAATGCATTCATTTTTAAAATTTTATACTCCCAATAATTATCTACCCAATTTTTAAAACCATCTATGTTAAAACACCTACAAATCAGAAACTATGCTTTAATTAAGTCGTTAGACCTCAATTTTTCTGAAGGTCTTACAACAGTGACAGGCGAAACGGGTGCTGGTAAGAGTATTTTGTTGGGTGCAATAGGTTTAATTCTCGGTCAACGAGCGGATAGTTCTGAGATTTCCACTGGAGAAACGAAATGTGTAATTGAGGCGAGTTTTGAGGTTTCAAGTTTGAATCTAGAAGCCGTTTTTGAAACTTTAGAAATTGATTTTGAGACCACTTGCATATTACGAAGGGAAATTCATCATACAGGTAAATCACGTGCTTTTATAAATGATACACCCGTAAACCTTACCGATTTAAAATTAATTGGTACGTTATTGGTAGAAATTCAGACTCAACATGCGAATTTGATGGTAGCTCAAACCGTGGAACAAAGAAAATTACTGGATTTTCATTTTGCCGATCAACCCGATTTATCACAATATCAAGTTGCATATCAGGAGTACAAAAAATCACTGTGGATTCTTGAAAAAAAACAACTTGAGAAAACAGAAATTCTCAAAAATAAGGATTACAACGAATTCTTATTGAATGAATTGAGTCAATTAGGTTTAAATTTGGAATTGGATGAAAATTTGGACCAAGAAATTGAATTACTATCTCAAGTTGAGAAGATAAAAAGTGCATTTAATTTATCTATTGGATTTCTTGAAAATGAACAGAGTGGAATTTTACAGGGACTAAATTCTGTGAAGAACCAACTAAAAATAGTTAAAGATATAAACCCGGAAATTGATACTTACTTTGAACGAATTAATTCCATGAGTATTGAATTAAAAGAATTGAACAATGATTTATGGGGATACTCAGAAAAAATAGAAGAAAATCCACAGAAATTAGAATTACTGAATCAACGTCAATCTAAAATTCAGCATTTACTGAAAAAACATCAAGTTGAAACCATTCAAGATCTCATTGATATTGAAAACCGATTATCGAATGAGTTAATGGATATATCTGAATTGGAAAATCAAATTTCAGAGCTTCTGATTACCTGTGAAAATAAGCGAAAACGATGTGTTGAATTAGCGCACAATCTTACTTTAAAACGGAAAGAAAGTTCATCGGCAATAAAAGATAAAGCTATTTCAATTTTAAACAATTTGGGCTTAAATCATGCACAATTGGCATTCGAAATACAATCCGATTATGAAAAACTGTCTGATTCTGGATGTGATGAAGTTCAGCTCCTTTTTTCAGCCAATTTGGGTTCGCCAATGATGCCAGTTGGCCAAGTTGCATCAGGTGGTGAAATATCCAGACTTAATTTCGCTATTCGAAGTATCATTGCTAAAAAGAAAAACCTTCCAACTTTAATTTACGATGAAGCAGATACGGGTATTAGTGGAGAAATTGCGGGAAAAATGGGTAAACTATTTAAAGAATTAGGAAACAGCCATCAAGTAATTTGTATTACACATTTGCCCCAAGTTGCAAGTTGTGGTAATCAACAAATATTTGTAAAGAAAGCCATTCTCGATGGCAAAACCATTACAGATGTGGCGTATTTAAATAACACTGAAAGAATTGATTCCATTGCTGGTATGTTATCTGGTGATTCTATTACAGAATCTGCAAGAAATACAGCCAAAGAGCTTTTGGGATTGTAATTTTTTGCATTTCCATATTATTTCAACTTTTAGTCCTTGGGAAGACTTTCAAAAAATGAATCGATTTGTGTTGGATTGTTTTTTGCAGCCGTTGTGGCTAATACATCACATCGTTCATTTTCCACAATTCCTGCATGTCCCTTTACCCAATGAAACTGAATATTAAATCCTTTTTGTGCATCTATATACATTTTCCAAAGGTCGGGATTCTTAACTTTAGCGAAATTTTTTTTAACCCAATTTTTTAACCACCCTTTTTCTATTGCGTTGCACACGTATTGACTGTCAGTATAAATATGAACTGGGATTTCACGATTATTTATTTGCCTTAGAGCCATTATTACTGCAAGCAATTCCATGCGATTGTTTGTAGTATTTCTAAATCCACCTGAAAGTTCTTTACGATGGGAACGATACATCATTACAACACCGTATCCACCAGGACCCGGATTTCCTAAAGCTGCTCCGTCTGTATAAATTATAATACTATTTTCAATCAACGACATTCGGCTGCAAACTTAATGTAAAGTTCCTTGTTCATTTTGAAATTAATTGACAATAATTATTGAATTTTGCAAAAGAATGAAAGTAGAGATCATTACAATTGGCGATGAACTTCTTATCGGTCAAACCGTTGATACAAATTCGGTTTATATTTCAAGACAATTATCCAATTTTGGTTTTGAAACTATACATAAATCGTCAATTTCCGATAAAAAAGAATCCATCGTTTATGCGCTGAATGAGGCTCTAAAAAGAAGTGATTTAATTATTATTACAGGAGGATTAGGTCCAACCAAAGATGATATTACTAAATACACTCTCGCTGAGTATTTCCAATGCAACTGGCGCACAGATCATGGAGTATTGAAGCATTTAGAAGAAATTTTCAAAAATCGAGGACGCGAATTACTTGATATCAATAAAATGCAAGCAGAACTACCGGATTCATGTATAACTTTATTTAATGAAGTGGGAACCGCTCCAGGTATGTTGTTCAAGAAAGATGGAATATGGATTGCATCTATGCCAGGAGTGCCATCCGAAGTGGAATATATTTTGGAAAAGTCTTTACTCCCTATTATTGAAAAAGAATTCCAAATTCCTCCATTAAAACGGAGAACACTGGTTACATTGATGGAACCTGAAAGTAGTTTGAGTCGTATTTTAGAAGAATTCGAATCTTCAATTTTAGGAAAATGTGCGCTCGCCTACTTGCCAAATCAGAATTCAGTAAAAATTCGCTTAAATCAAATTGATCCGAACTTAAGTGAAGATGAATTTGAAAATACATGGCAAAATTTGTTGCAGATTTTAGGGAACAAAGTTTATGCCCATGGCGATGTAACTCCTGCGCAATTTCTGGTTCAGGAACTAAAGGGGGTAAAATATTCAATAGGAACCGCTGAAAGTTGTACCGGTGGATTTGTGGCTAATCAACTCGTACAAGTTTCGGGAGCGTCTGAAGTTTTCTGGGGAAGTATTCTCAGTTATCACAATCAAGTTAAAATACACCAGTTAAACGTCCCCCAAGAACAAATAGAAGAATATGGAGCTGTTAGTGAACAAGTCGCCATATCGATGGTGAATGGGCTTTGTGAGAAATTGGGAGTGGATGTTGGTATCTCAACCACCGGTATTGCTGGTCCCAGCGGTGGTACAACGGATAAACCAGTGGGCTTGGTATTTATTGGTATTCGAATTAAAAATCAAACTTGGGCCAAAAAATTTCATGTACGTGGTAATCGCGTTCAATTTATGGAAAGAGTAACTAACTGTGTGTTTCACTTCCTAAAACAAAAATTGGTAGAAAATGGAGTGATTTAAATCGGATTATCCCAATAATCCGCCTATTTTCAACTATTTTTGCCGAACCAATGACTGAAAAAATCCTAATTTATGATTTTGGATCTCAATATACGCAACTTATTGCGAGAAGATTGAGAGAATTGAACGTGTATTGCGAAATACATCCATACAATTCTGAACAAGAATTCAACGACGTTAAAGGCATCATTTTAAGTGGAAGTCCTTGTTCTGTTAACGAAGATGGAGCACCCCAAGTCGACTTGGAGAATTTATTTCAGAAAGCACCTGTATTAGGTGTATGCTACGGTGCACAATTAATGGCCAAAAACTTAGGAGGGTCAGTTGGTAAGTCCGAACATCGTGAATACGGTCGTGCAACCATGATCCAAACCGGTGAATACAATCAATTGTTAGATGGTTTGAATCATGAAAGTCAAGTTTGGATGAGTCACGGTGATACTATATCTTCTTTGCCTGAAAACGCTAAAATAATTGCCATTACCCATTCCATTCCCGTTGCCGGATTTGAATTAACCGGGTATGAAAATTCTGTTTACGGAATTCAATTTCACCCGGAAGTATATCATTCCACTGAAGGATTAGAATTACTTAAAAACTTTGTATATAAAATTTGTAATTGCTCTGGCGATTGGACGCCGGGTCATTTTATTGATGAAACCGTTCTGAAATTACAAGAAACCATAGGTGAAACCGATAAAGTAATTTTAGGATTATCGGGTGGAGTTGATTCTACCGTGGCGGCTGCATTATTAAATAAAGCAATTGGTCATCGATTGATTTGTATTTTTATTGATAATGGATTACTACGTAAAAATGAATTCATAGAAGTTCAAGATTCGTACAAGCATTTAAATTTAAATGTAATTGGAATTGATGCTTCACAAGAATTTTATGATGCTTTAAAAGGGATTTCAGATCCTGAAACGAAGCGTAAAACCATCGGACGAGTATTTATCGAAGTATTTCAACGCGAAGCTTCAAAGTTTGATGATGCAAAATGGTTAGCTCAGGGAACTATTTATCCTGATGTTATTGAAAGCGTTAGTGTTAAAGGGCCATCTGTTACCATTAAAAGTCATCATAATGTGGGTGGTTTACCTGAAAAAATGCATTTAAAAGTGGTTGAACCCCTTCGTAGTTTGTTTAAGGATGAAGTGAGAAGAGTTGGAAAAGCCATTGGACTGTCGGATTCTTTATTGGGTCGACATCCTTTCCCAGGCCCGGGTTTGGGTATTCGTATTTTGGGGGATATTACTCCAGAAAAAGTACAATTATTGCAAAATGCCGATGCCATTTATATCGCAAAATTACGCGAGTACGGTTGGTATGATAAAATTTGGCAAGCGGGCACCATTTTACTTCCCATATACAGTGTTGGCGTTATGGGAGATGAAAGAACGTATGAACAAGTTGTTGCACTCCGAGCAGTGGGAAGTACCGATGGTATGACAGCCGATTGGGTACATTTACCCTATGAGATCCTAGCCGATATTTCCAATTCCATTATCAATCAAGTAAGAGGCATAAATCGAGTTGTTTACGACATCAGCTCTAAACCACCTGCAACCATAGAATGGGAATAGTATGAAAATAATTAAAATAGTTTCTTTTGGGTATTTGATTGGAGGAATTTTAGGCAGTAGTTCTCTGAATGCTCAGGTTCAAAACACATATAAAATTGGAGTATTATTACCATTTTCTTCAGATGGAAGTGATGCGCAAAATAAAAACGCAGAGGCTATTTTAGATTATTACAGTGGTGCTAAATTAGCCTTGCAAGATTTAGAGCGAGATGGATTAAAATCAACTGTATATGTTTGGGATATACAATCCAAAGACAGTTCAGATTTAGTAAGACTTTCAAAAAGTCCGGATTTCAACTCATTGGATGTTCTCATTGGTCCAATTTCTCAAAGAGATGTGAATATTATTTCTAAACATCTAACCAATCCCAATTTACTCTGGGTTTCTCCTCTTAGGTCAATAAATATGCCCAAGAAAATTAGTAGCTTGAATTTATTTTCTCCCGATTCATTAAGAACAAGAGGTTTAGGTGAAAGTATTGCTGTTCGATTTCCACGTCATAAATATTTTATCGTTCACGACGGAAGTAAAAACTCCTTAAAAGAAGCAAAAACACTTCAAGTTCAATTAGGTAAAAAACGTAAAAATTCGGTGTATCTCTATAAATTCGCTGCTGGAACTTTTACTCCGAAACTAGCCAAGTCTGATAGCTTTGTATTTATAAATGCACTTGAATCACAAAGTCCCAAAATTGCAGAATATAAACTGATTGAAAATAAACCTGCTTGTTATGCCATTGGACATTTTGCCTGGTATGAAAATTATTCTAAAGCAGATGAAGTTAAGGAAATTAAATACATTTATCCTGCAATAAATTTTATTTCCAACCAAGATTCTTCCACCTTGCAATTTTCAAAACGGTTTTTAGATAGTTTTTCTGGGGAATCAAGTCGTTTTGGTTTTCAAGGTTACGATCAAATGAAGTTTGTAGGTAGTAATTTAATGGTTTTTGGTCCTAAATTCCTTAAAATGATGCCTTACGCTGAAAATACGGGTTTGATAAATACCATAAAACCTTTAATGATTTCCGAGAATAGATGGTTCAATACGGGTATCCGTTTGATTCAGATAAAAGAAAACGAAAAGGATTTGTATAGATAAACAAACTCCCTACATGGAGAATCCCTTTTTAGAAAAACACATCCTTACATCTGTTGAAATAGTTCGATCGTATTTATTCGATAAACCGTTTCATTTGTACTTAAAAGAAGTTTTTCGTAACCACAAAAATTGGGGATCTAAAGACCGTCGTAATTATAAAAAATACTGTTATTTAATATTAAAAAATACGGGTACTTTCCACACCTATCTGGAATCAGAAGTCCCAAATTTCAAAACTATATGGGTTCAACATTATAGTGATTTGCCTTTTTATTTTTGGCCAATATGCATATTTCATTCTAACTGCATTTCGAAATTAAATTTATCAGAATTAAATCAATCCTTTTACAAAGAAAAAGAACCATTAAAATTGTATTTGGAGCGGATTCAGAACTCTGAATTCGATTTAACTTTTGTTAACAATTACATAGTTAATTGGGTATTAGCGTTAGTAAATGGTCATTAC
This sequence comes from Chitinophaga pinensis, assembly GCA_945890895.1. Classification (GTDB taxonomy): domain Bacteria; phylum Bacteroidota; class Bacteroidia; order NS11-12g; family UBA955; genus VMCP01. The sequence goes on from CAMDDG010000047.1 coordinate 16,909, forward strand.
ATATGGAATGCCTACGATGCACTAAATTTTTCAATTGAGAGTGCAAATATAGATTCTGTTGAATCTAGTGAGTCTGGTAAATCTGGTGATTCTGGTAAATTTAGTGAATCTGATGCACTTAATCCTACTAGAAATTCAATAACAAACGACACGATTCTCAATTCAGTGCAGAATTACAGCGATAAATTGAATAATCGTAATTCAAAAATCGACACGAATCATGATCAAAATTTTGATTTTGCTGATAATGGTAGGTCAATATCGAAAAGTATAAATTTATCTCAGCTAAATACGTGGTTTCAAAAAGAAGCACCTGTATTCTATTTAGATAAAATCGATGGAATAAATCAAGAATTTCCACCGAACTCGGATGTTAATCAATGGGTAGAAAATGGCCAAGGAATCATTCAAGATAAATCTTCTACTTTAAGTATAAAATTCGTGTTGGAATACCTGAAAAATGATTATTCAAATGATTTAAAACTTTTCACGGATTTCGATAATGCAGCGGGATTACCAAATTCAAATTTAAAGGTTTGGGATTGCTGTTCTGGTGCAGGGGGGAAAAGTTTATCGTTTCAAATTCAGTTTTATCACGTTTTTAAAGCTATAAATCCACGTTCAAATGAACATCTATTTGAGTCAAAGTGGATTTGCACTGATCTACGACAAACTGTTTTAGATAATCTAAAACAACGGTTTAAATTATTGGGCTTTCAACCACCCAAAACGGCGAAAATTGACTTATTGGATGAATCTATCCACACGAATGAAGCGAACATAATTGAATCTAATTTGATCATTGCTGATTTACCATGCAGTGGTAGTGGCACTTGGCGAAGAACCCCGGAGGAGTTACTAAAATCAATATCAGTTGAGGATTTTGCTCTTAGGCAGACACAAATTGTTGAGAATATTTTAAAAATTAAATCTCTTTCAAACCCCACAAGCCCCTATTATATTTATTATTTGACTTGCTCTGTATTTTCTCAAGAAAATGAA